>CAKPXW010000023.1 GCA_934202505.1 uncultured Bacilli bacterium
GGACAACAAAAAAGAAGGGGTGCAATTTTGTGCATCTCTTCTTAAAATTGTCATTCTTAACTTAATGACATTGTGAATTTCACCTCTTTTTTGAACTATTTTAAAAGATTAAGACACTAATCCTTCACTTTCTTCTTCCTCGTTTTCTTTTTTCCTTTCTGTTTTTACTCTATAAATAAAATCAGAAAAGAATCTTGCTATTGGGACTATTCCGAGAATTAAAACAAGAAGATACAAGAAGATAGCAAGGTTAGTTTTAGCAATATCTTTTAAAGACATTGAAACACCAAATAAACTTGAAATATCGGACACACTAAACACAAGAGTAATAAGTACAAATACCATTAAAACAAGAGCAGTTCTTAAAGTGTTAAATGGTCGGCAAACATTAATTAACAAAATAAAGCCAATGTAAGTTACAGTAATAACACATAGTGAAGAAACAAATTCGGCATTTGAAAAATCAAGTCCATCTATATCTTTTGTCTTTAAAAAGAAAGTGATAATAACTGGTAAAACCAAACAAAATGATTGAGCAGCACAATTCGCAGCAATATTACTTATAAAACTTCCACTGATTTTATTTTTATTTGGCTGTAAGGCAAGAACATAAGATGGAAGTCCAATTACTAGCATTTCAAGCAACATAAATTGTTTTGGTGTAAATGGATATCCTGAAGTAAAGATATTGGTAACAAATATTGTAAGAAGAGTTAATATCATAACAAATAATGTTTTCATTAAATATAGTGAGGCAGCTCTTTGAATATTGTTAATTACTCTTCTACCTTCAAGTACAACTTTTGGCATATTTGCAAAGTTAGAATCTAATAATACTAAGTGAGAAACATTTCTTGCTGCTTCTGATCCAGAAGCCATAGCAACAGAACAATCCGCTTCCTTCATTGCTAAAATATCATTAACACCATCACCAATCATTGCAACAGTATTTTTCTTCTTTTCTTTTAATGTTTTAACAATTATTGCTTTTTGCTCTGGAGATACACGACCAAATACTGTATATTCACTTGCAACATTTTCGACTTCATGTGGAGAAAGCCCATCTAATGATATATAATCACTAGCGCCAATAATTCCTACCTTATTAGCAATTTCAGCAACTGTTGCAGGATTATCACCAGAAATAACTTTAATAGCCACGCCATTTTCGTTAAACCATTTTATTGTTTCTAATGCTTCATCACGAATATGGTCTTCTAGAGTAATTAAAGCAATTGGCGTTGATTGAGAAGGTATCTTATCATTTACAATAGGTTGACTAGATTTAGCAAGCATTAATACACGATATCCCATTGAAGCTTTTTTGCTAACAATAGACATAATTTTTTTAGATTTACCTTGGTATACAAATTCTGGAGCCCCCATTATATATGTTCCTTCATCTTCAAAGGTAACAGCTGACATTTTTCTTACAGAAGAAAATGGGACAGCAGAAACTTTTTTGTATTCAAAGTTTACTCCAAATTTGTTTTGTAAAGCAATTGAAGTTTGGTTGTTATCATCTAATGCTCCTATCATTGCACCAAGAATAGTATCTATCTGTGGTTCACCAAGTTTTGGTGGGGCAATATCAATTATCTCTTTTACTCGCATTGTTCCATCGGTGATTGTTCCTGTTTTATCAATACATATACAATCGACTCTAGCGAGCATTTCTATACAATATAATTCTTGTACTAATGTTTTTGATTTACTTAATTTAACTACAGATACAGCAAGAGCTACGGTAACTAATAAAAACATTCCTGCTGGAATCATTCCAATTATTGAACCAGCTGTTTTAGTTATTGTTAAACGTAGGACTTCATTTTTCATTTCAACAGCTTCCGTATCAGGATCGTAAGCTTTTGATTGCAATGTGATTTCTATTTGATAAGCATTGTTAACCGATTGCTTTGTTTTTACAATAATATAAGATCCAGAAGAACCAAGTTTATAAGAACCATCTACATATCTAGAAATAGAATATCCTTTTTCGATTAATTCTTCATTAATAGTGCCTTCATCACAAAAATCAAATGTTTGTAAAACTTCAGTGGCAGTATAATCAATTAATTTTCCATCATTAGGATCATATGTAGGAACCATATCACGAATAGTAATTTTAGAAATAGATATATTACCATTTACTTTATTATCATAACGAATTAAAAATCTATCTACCATTGAAAGTTGAACACCTTTTAAGTCCTCGTTAGTATCGTTAAAATTTATTTGGAATGTTTTCCCTTCTTCACTGACATATTTATTTATTGATATAGGAGCACTTAAATTATCAATATTACTTACATCATTGCTCTTCGCTGCATAAATATTCAAAGATCCAGAAGAACCAAATTTGGCATTTTGTACAGTATCCAAAGCAGAGTTGTAATTTCTATAAGACATTATTGCTCCAAGGGGAACAACTATAATAGCAATGAATGTTGTAATTAAGTGTAACGAACGAAGTAATTCTGATTTTGGCTTAGAATATCTTTTAGCTTTAGCTTGTAAACGTTGAATATAACAATCTTTTCCAACTCTTATAACTTTTGCATAGCATGTTCCTGAAGTAACAAAGCTACCTGCATATAATCCATCACCAACACTTTTTTTAATAGCATCAGCTTCACCAGTAAGCAAAGATTCGTTTACCTCAATAGTTCCATCAATTATTTCACAATCGGCGGAAATTTGTTTTCCGTTTTTAAGCTTAATAATGTCATCTAAAACAATATCAGAAACTTGAATTTCTTTTGTGGCTCCTTCTCGAACTACAGTAGCAGTTGGAGCTGTTACAATTGATAATTTATCTATTGTCTTTTTAGCTTTTATTTCTTGAACAATTCCAATAACAGTGTTAATTACTAAGATAAATAAAAATGTCAAGTCAGAATAGGATTTAACAAAAACTAAAGCAGCCGCAACAATCAAACATAGTACATTAAAAAATGTTACAATATTATTTAAAAATATTTGGCGATAAGTCTTAGAATAAGTTTTTTGATTATCATTTGTTAGTCCTTCTCTTATTCTTTGCTTTATTTGATCATCATTTAACCCTGATTCAATTGTGGGAGAAAATCTTTCAACCTTTAAACTTCTTGAAGATGTTTCAACTAATTCTTTAGAAAGCATTTGAGTTTCAATAAGTTCATCTTCTTTATCTTCTTGAGATTTTTTTCTTTCGAAGATGCTTAATCTTTTTCTTTTATCACTTCTTCTTTTATCAGCTTCATCATCATCTTCATCGGGAAATTGAGCAATATTTTGATGAATAGATGGATCATTAGATTTCATTCCGACATTTTTAGGCTCTTCAGCAGAGTCCAAATCAAAAATATTAATACTATCAGTACCATCAACTTTATCTTTTTTAGCCAAGGATAACACCTCCTAATTAATATAATAAGTATAACAAAATATTATTTTGTTCACAATAAAATAATTTTTAAAAAAAGAGATAGAGTTTATCTATCTCTTATTAACTATTTGTTTTCTTGAGATTTTTTATAGGCGGCAATTACTTTTTCTGCTTGATCATGAGGAACTTCGGCATATTTTAAGAATGAATGTGTAAGTTCAGCTTGAGCTTGTGTTAGTGTCTTTAAATCCGTGGCAAAATTAGATAATTCAATTTGTGGTAATTCTGCTGTAACTATTTGCATATCACCTTCAACAGTGAACTCTCCTACCATACCTCTATTTTTAGAAATATTAGACATTACATCTCCTACAAATTCATTAGGTACTTTAATTGTTATTTGAAGAATTGGTTCAAGTAATACTGGTTTTGCTTTTTCCATAGCAGCTTTAAAAGCAATATTTGCTGCAAGTTTAAAGGAAATTTCATTTGAATCAACAGGGTGATAACCACCATCATATAAATCACATTTAATGTTTACAACTGGACTTCCAGTTAATACACCTGATTTACAAGCTTCAATAAGTCCCTTTTCAACTGCAGGAATGTAGTTTGTTGGAACAGATCCACCAAATACACTATTTACAAATTCAAATTCTTTATCAGAAGGTGAGAAACGAATCCAAACATCACCATATTGTCCAGCACCGCCTGATTGTTTTTTATGTTTTCCTTCAACATCTGCTGTTCCTTTAATTGTCTCACGATAAGGAACTTTTGCGGGTTCAGTACTAGCAACGCATTTATAGTTTGCTTTGATTTTATTTAAAATAGTATCAATATGAGTATTACCTTGACATCCTACTACTAGTTGCTTTGTTTCAACATTTCGCTTTACATCAATAGTTAAATCTTCCATAGCTGCACGCTTTAATCCTTCAGCAACTTTTGGCTCATCGTTTTTATTAGGAATTACAATTCCATAATAAACAGTTGGTTGAGGAAGAACAATTTTTGAATAAGTAATATCATAATCTACTGCGCAAATTGTATCATTAGTATCAATTGTATTAACTTTTGAAATTAAAGCAATATCACCACAACCCACTTCAGTTGCAGGAACTAAATCTTTTCCAAACGGAATATATATAGGACCTATTTTATCTTTTACTTGTTTAGTTGCATTATAAATATCGATATTTCCAACTAATTTTCCTGATCTTACTTGTACTAAAGACATTTTTCCTTGGAATGGGTCGACAATTGATTTATAAACGAAAGCGGATAATGGTTTACTTTCATCAATTTTTCCATAATCAGCAGTAGAAGGCATATATTTATCGATAAATTCTAGTAATTCATTGATACCAACCATCTTTTCATAAGATGTAAATAGAACGGGAATAAGATCGCCAGAAATAATAGCTTTTTTCAAAACAGCTTTTACATCATCATGAGATATTTCTTCCCCTTCAAGATATTTCATCATTAATTCATCATCACAATTGGCTACTTTTTCAGTTATTTCTGCAAAGTTTTCATCGAATAAATCTTTTACAGATGAAATAGATGATCCATCATGGTCAGGCATATTCATAAAGATTGCTTTACCATTTAAAAAACTTAATGAATCAAATATTTTTTCATGATTAGCTGAGTCTCTATCCATTCTTGTAATAGCAATCATGAATGGGACTTTTCTATCTTTTAAAAACTTAAGTGCACGTTTTGTTCCTACTTCAATACCTTTAGAACCTCTAAGTGCAACAATTGCTCCAGATGCAACTTCAAGTGGAGCTAATACTTCTCCAACAAAATCAAAAAAGCCTGGAGTGTCTATAAAATTAATTTTATTACTTTCAGTTTCCACTGGGCATACTGTAGAATAAATTGATAATTTTGCATCCTTTTCTTCTTTTGTGTAATCACTTATAGTGTTACAATTTTCAATTTTACCTTTGTTAGCAATCTTCTTATTAGCTACAAGAAGAGCTTCAACTAAAGAAGTTTTTCCAACTCCTTGGTGACCAACAACGACAATGTTTTTTACATTGGTTGCTGAATAAACTTTGGCCATAAAAAACAATCCTCCTTAAAAAATATTCGATTTTAAATAGCTTAGGTTATATTACAAACGTTTTAACGAATTCATTTTAACATTTTAATAAAAAAAATGATATATATTTTTAAAAAAAAGTGTTTTTTTTATAAAAACTAATATATAATAATAGTGCCATTGCGATAGGCAATTTCGAACCTGGTCAGAGTGGGAACACAGCAGCCATAAGGAACCAACTATGTGCAATGGCTTTTCTTTTTTAAAAAATTACTATATTTGCTATATATTTATATGATACAAAATAAACATTATTTACTAAGATTTATTCTTTAAGCATTTCTTTTGCGGTAATAAAAAAGACTATGAAATTTTAATTTTAAAAATCAAGTTTTTTCATAGTCCTTTATAATATTATTTAATTGTTATTACATCTGAATAAATATAAAAGTCTTGAGATATAGATGAAGACATTTTCCATGTTTGTTTATATTTTAAGCAAACCTTTATTTCCCCATCATCGAGTTTTGTAATAGAATTTCCATTAATATTTGCATTTCCTGAAATTAAAATTATCTCAGGCTTTTCAATATCAATAGTTTCTTTTTTGTAATTTACTGCTTTAGCTTTTAAAGTTAAAGTTTCGTTTTTACTTAATTGTAATAGAGTATCAGAAGAAAGTTTATAGTAATTATAAGTCATAGCTTGAATATAATTTGTTGTAAAGCATTTATTTCCATTAATAATATTTGTTACTAATTTAGAAGAAGATGAACTATCAAATGTCCATTCCCAACATAATTGTCCACGAGCATTAGCTTGATTAATGGCTTTTTGATCCACATAAGCTTGATTTGCAGATAAAATAACACCTTGTGCAAAAAATCCATTATATGTATTCCAATAATCATCTACAGTTTTAAAATCAACACCACCCAAATATCCAACAGGTACAGCAGGATCGTATTTATGTAATTTTGAAGCAGTAGCTATATCAAATGTTATTAATACAAAACGTCCATACCAATTCATTTCTTTAGCTTTTTCAATAATAGCTACACCAGTAGTATAAAGGTTATCTTTAACTTCAATAACTAATGTCTTATCAAAATATTTTTCATCACTATATTTTTCAAAGACTTCATCTAGTAAAGGTAATGATTCAGTAGAATTAGGTGTATCATGTTTAACTACAAGTTTTCCATTTAACATATGTACATCAATCTCAAGTGCAAGAGCACCATTATCATATGCCCAATCAAATGATGGGAATGTATTTTCTATTGCACTACAATCAGGATTTGTTCCAGTATTTCCAGCGCCTCTATGACCAGTGGCATATGGAGCAGAAAACATAGAATATATAGAATTATGTGCATCAACATTAAAAATAGAATTATCATCTAACATTTCAACTTCTTTTGCTGCTTGAAGTGAAAATCTAGTAAGAATTAAACTGCAACCATCTAAAGCACTATCAATTACGGCACCATCTTCTCCATCAGAAGCGTTAGCAACAACGGTATATCCTCTTCCTGTGAAGTATAAAACGTTATCTTTATTTAATAATTTATGATCCACTAAAATCAAATAAGCATTGCTAGAACCTACAGTAATGCATTCTTTAGCAACTAAAGATGGAGTTGACAAATCATTAGCTGAAGATATATATCCAAGCCTAATTGCTGAATTTTCTTTAGAAATTTCTTTTAAAGTTAAATCATTGGCTGACCAAATAGTATAATCATTAATGCCTAATGATGATAAAATCCTATAAATCATTTCAAAATCTTCAAAAGTAGTAACTTCAATATTTGGAATATATGTTCCTTTATTAAAAGCTAATAAAGAAGTTAATGATTCATCCATTAAATTGTTATTTGAATCATAAATTAAAATATCATCATTTTGCTTTTTTACTTTAACAAATAATTGTTGTACATTTGAGCCAACACCCCATATTTCATCAAGATTTGACCCTGAAGCAATAATGTTTGGTTTCATAGAACTTGATGCAGGTTTTACATTTACTTTGCTAGTTTCATTTTCAATGTTAGAAATTACTCTTCTTGCATTAGAATAAGATAATTTTACATTTTCAAATTTAACATTAGCTCCTCCAGCTTGAAATCCTATATTTCCAGCAATATTTGTTGGAATTGTTGTTTCAAAAACTTGAACATCGTTTAAATATCCAATAACATTATTATTAGATGTAACTAATTTCATATGAATTTTTTCGTCTAATGCTAATCTATGACCGCCTTCGAAAGAACCAATAAAAGGATATGTAGTAACATTAGTAACATATGTTAATTCAACGCCATTTGATAAAGTAGGATTATTTCTAATATCAAATTGATAATATGGATATTTTTTTGTGCTTTCTTCAGCATTTTTAAATACAATTCCTGCCCATCTTGAATAATCATTGTTTTTAAGTTCTAAAAATGAAAGATCAGCTTCAATAGTATAATCATTATTTAAATATTCAGGAATATCATAAGTAATTCTTGTCCATTCTGTCGAATTTATAGAATTAATAGTAACTGAATTAACATCAGCAATAATATTTGTGCTTTTCCCATTTTTTAAAGAATAATTAGATAAATTTAAATCATTAGGGTAATTGTATTTATTTTCTAAAGAATCATTAACAATTACAACATATTTGAATGTTTGTTCATTATTGCTTGCTGTAACAATACCCACGCCTTTTTCTTTAAAAGATAGCATATTATTGGCAATAGTTGCCACATTATTATCAATAGAATAAGTAAATGCTTTATTTGTTTGGAATGAATGATCAATAGTTGTTAAATCGAAACTTTCTTCGCCAACATAGCCAAAAATATAGACAATATCAGAATTTGAATAAGTTTTAGCGTAAATTTCTTTAACTATTTCAGGACTAGATGCTTCTTCACTTTCACTAACTAATGAACTTTGATTATTATTAGAAGAACTAGGAAGCTTGCTTTCACTTTCACTAACATTAGTTTTGCTACAACTGCAAACAACTGAAAATGAGCATAGTAAAATTAATAGTTTATTTTTCATAATAGTATGTCACCTCAAGCACATTATATCATTTAATAAGAATTAATGTTATAATTAATTTATAAAGTGAGAGTGATAACATGGAATCAGACATTTTTTTTCTTAATGAAGCTTTGTTAGAAGCAAAAAAAGCTTTAGAAATAGATGAAGTTCCTGTAGGAGCTATAATAGTAAAAGATGGAAAAATTATTGCTAGAGGCTACAATTTAAAAGAGAAGAAAAATGATGTTACTGCTCATGCTGAAATTGAAGCAATAAAGAATGCTAGTAAAAAAATGAATACATGGAGATTAGATGAAACTACTTTATATGTGACTTTAGAACCATGTCCAATGTGTGCTGCTGCAATTATGCAATCAAGGATAAAAAGAGTAGTATATGGGGCATTAGATAAAAAATCTGGTGCTCTTGTTTCTGCTTTTTCTCTTTATGAAACAAAAGGCTTTAATCATTATCCTATTATTCATTTTGAAGAAAATAAAAACTGTGGAGAAATAATTTCTAATTATTTTAAAAATAAAAGATAAGTTGTATAATAATACTAATGTAAGGAGATGATTTTATGGCATATAAAGCATTATATAGAAAATATCGTCCTGAAACATTTGAAACAATGGTTGGACAAAAACACATTATAACAACTCTTGAAAATGCGATAAAAACTAATAAAATCGCTCATGCTTATATTTTTAGTGGGCCAAGAGGTACTGGAAAAACTACTACAGCAAAAATTTTAGCTAAAGCTTTAAATTGCACTTCAACAGGAAAAAAGCCATGTAATGAATGTGAAAATTGCAAAGCTATAAATGAAGGATCACATCCTGATATTATTGAAATAGATGCTGCTTCTAATAATGGTGTTGATGAAGTAAGAGATTTAATAGAAAAGGTTAAATATGCTCCAATACAAGGAAAATATAAAGTATATATTATAGATGAAGTTCATATGATGACTGCAGGAGCATTTAATGCTCTATTAAAAACTCTTGAAGAACCACCAGCACATGTAGTATTTATCCTTGCTACTACTGATGTACATAAGGTTTTACCTACAGTATTATCACGTTGTCAAAGATTTGATTTTTCTAAGATAAGTTATGAAGATATTAAAAATAAAATTGAAGAAATATTAAAACTTGAAAATATTTCTTTTGAAGATAAAGTTCCATCTCTTGTAGCAGAACTTGCAGATGGTGGAATGAGAGATGCCCTTTCTATATTAGATCAAGTAGTCTCTTATGCTGGTAATAATATTACTTTACAACATATTTATGATGTCTATGGCATTATGAGTAGCCAAGATATGGTAAATTTTTTAAAAATGCTTGGTGATGGGAAAACTAAACAAGCACTAGAAATGATAGAAGGATTTATAGGAAAAGGAATTGATATTAAAAGATTAACATACGATTTAATGATATGTTTAAAAGATTCTATTGTGTATAAATCAACAGGTGATGATAGTGTCCTTGAAAGATTAAATGAGAATCAAGCAAAAGAAATTATTGAAATTTATTCAACAAATAATATTTTAAAAATAGTAGAAATATTAAATGTTGCAATGTCTAATTATCGTCAGTCGACTAATTATAGATTGTTTTTTGAAATAGCCGCTTTAAAAATACTTGATTTAAATAAAAAAATTGTAGATAAAGTGGATAAAAAAGAAATAATGGAAGAACAAAAAATTAATAAACTAGAAATAAAAAATCAAGAACAAGAAAATATTTCTAAAAAAGATGAACCTATTAAAAAAACTCCTGAAAAAGATATTTCTTTAAAGGCAAATCAAGCAGAGCAAACATATAATCGACCAACAGATAGCGAAACTATTTCTTATTCGCTAGAGGAATATGTTAATATCTTATGTCAAGGAGATAAAAAAATCAAAGAAGAAATTCTTCAAAAGTGGCCATTAATTAGAAATTATATAGAAAAGAAAGAAACTAGTTATATAGCTCAATTACTAGCTGATTCAACTATAGGGGCTGCTAGTAAAGAATATATTTTAATTGTTTATGATTTTAAGCTGTTAGCAGCTAGAGCAAAACAAATTAATAATATTCGTTTGATTAGTAAATTTTTAAAAGATGTATTTAATTATGATTGGGAGGTGTTTGTCTTAGAAAGAGCAACATTTATTGATGCCACAAAAATGTTTTTTGATTTAAGACAAGCTCATAAACTTCCTCAAATAAAGCCAATTCCTCATCTTGAAAATAAAAAAGAAGAGGAAAATGTTGTAATAAGTGAGGAAGAAGAAATAAAAGATGCCACAGTGGAACTTGGAAAAGATTTATTTGGTGATTCATTAAAAATAGAATAGGAGGATTTTTTATATGAATATGAATGCGTTAATGCAACAAGCACAAAAAATGCAAAGAGAAATGGAAAAAGCTCAAAAAGAATTGGAAGCAAAAACATTTGAAGTTGTTTCTGCCGGTGGAGGAATCAAAGTTACAATTTCTGGAGCAAAAAAAGTATTAAGTATTGATATTGATTCAGAGATAATTGATCCTGAAGATAAAGAAATGTTACAAGATATGTTAGTAGTTGCTGTAAATGAAGCAATAAATAAAGTTCTTAATGAAGAACAAGCAATCCTTGCAAAGCAACAAGCAGGTCTTCGTTTATTCTAAATATGGAATATCCAGTTTTATTTGTCGAACTAATAAATTCATTTAAAAAACTTCCCGGCATTGGAAGTAAAAGTGCTGAAAGAATGGCTTATGAAGTTTTAAAGATGAAACAAGAAGATGTTGAGAAATTTGCAGCATCTCTTTTAAATGTCACAAAAATAAATAGATGTCCAGTTTGTGGAAATTTAACCGATGAAGGACTATGTGATATTTGTGCCGATAACACAAGAGATACTAGTGTTATTTGCGTAGTACATTCTACAAAAGACATTTTTGCTTTAGAAAAAATGAAAGAGTATAATGGCTTGTATCATGTTTTAAATGGCTATATTTCACCTCAAGATGCTTCTTCTATAGATAATTTAAACATTAATAAACTTATAGAAAGAATTAATAGCCAAAAAGTTAAAGAAGTTATAATGGCAACAGATTTAACAGTTGAAGGTGAAATAACAGCAATGTATATTAGCAAATTGCTTGAAAAAAAATGCAATGATTTGAAAGTTACTCGTTTAGCTCACGGATTACCTACAGGAGCAACAATAGATTATAGTGATGAATTAACCTTATTTAAAGCATTTAGCAATCGAAAAGAAATTAAATAATTGACAAAGAAAAAAGCATAATGTATCATAATTATGTCCTAATGAATAGAAATATCGTTAGGTTTGCAATGACTAAAGACTCTATTATATGAAAAAACATAGCGAGTTATTGACGGTGAAAGAATAACATTGAGTAGTATAAATAGGTAACACTTTATAGCAAAATATTTTTAAATAGAAATAAAGGGCATAGGAAACTATGAACTAGGATGGCACCGCGATGTAATCGTTCCTAGATTTAGGAATGATTTTTTATTTTAATAGGAGGACTAAAAATATGTTTGAATTTGTTACAGCAAGAGAACTATATGAATTAATGCAAAATAGTTCACAAATTGAAAAGGACACATATGAATATGTAGAACTTGATGGTTGGGTAAGAACAAATAGAAATAATGGAAGTGTAGGTTTTATCGAATTAAATGATGGAACATATTTTAAAAATGTTCAACTTGTATATCTAAAAGATAGTCAAGATTATGATGTTTGTGCTTCTTTAAATACTGGCGATGCAATAAATGCTTTTGGCCAATTAAAGATAACAGATGGTCAAAAACAACCATTTGAAATAGAATTGAAAAAATTGGTAATTGTGTCAAAATGTGATCCTTCATATCCATTACAAAAGAAAAGACACAGCTTTGAATTTTTAAGAGAAATAGCTCACTTAAGACCAAAGACTAATACTTTCTCTGCAGTATTTAGAGTACGTTCAGTTTTAGCTATGGCAATCCATGAGTTTTTTCAAAATCAAGGTTTTGTTTATGTAAATGGGCCAATTATTACAGGTAATGATTGTGAAGGAGCAGGAGAAACATTTACTGTAACAACATTAAAAGATAATACAAAAGGTTATAAAGATGACTTTTTTGGAAAGCATACTAATTTGACTGTTTCAGCCCAATTACATGCAGAAGCATATGCTCAATGTTTTAGAGATGTTTATACTTTTGGACCTACTTTTAGAGCTGAACAATCAAATACAGTTCGTCATGCAGCAGAATTTTGGATGATAGAACCAGAAATTGCTTTTGCAGATTTAGAAGATGATATGTCATTAATTGAAGATATGGTAAAATATTGTATTAGTACAGTTTTAGAAGAATGCCCAGCAGAAATGGAATTCTTTAATACAATGATTGATAAAACTTTATTAGAAAGATTAAATCATGTTTTAAACTCAAAATTTGAAGTAATGCCATATACTAAAGGTATTGAAATATTACTTCAAGCCGTAAAAGCTGGTCATAAATTTGAAAATAATAATATTTATTGGGGAATGGACTTAAATTCTGAACATGAAAAATATTTATGTGAAGAAATCGTAAAAGGCCCTGTATTTATGATAGATTATCCAAAAGAAATAAAATCATTTTATATGAAGCAAAATCCAGATGGAAAGACTGTTGCTGCTTGTGATTTATTAGTTCCTTATATTGGAGAATTAGTAGGTGGCTCACAAAGAGAAGAAAATTATGATAAGTTAGTCGCTAGAATGGATGAACTTGGAATGTCTAAAGAAGGACTTCAATGGTATCTTGATTTAAGAAGATATGGAGGAGTATCATCTGCTGGTTTTGGACTTGGCTTTGAAAGAATGGTAATGTATGTAACAGGTATGCAAAATATTCGTGATGTTATTCCATTTCCAAGAACTGTACGTAATTGTAATTTTTAAAGTTGGATATATCCAACTTTTTATTTAACACTAATTTAATGAGTAAAAAATATTCGAGTAAACTTTAAATTTTTTACAAATTTATTTATAATTTAAAAAGAAGGAGGTATTATAATGAAAAATATAAGAATAGTTCATAGCAATGATGTGCATTCTTGTTTTGATAAGTTTATAAAAATGGCTTATTATATAGAACAATTAAAAAATGATAATACCTTACTTTTAGATGGTGGAGATTATAACGATTTTTCATCTCCATATACTTTTGGTTCTAATGGTTATTTAGGATTAAAGTTATTAAATGATTTAGGATATAATGCACTTACTATTGGGAACAATGAAGGCTTTAATGATGTAACATTATTAGAAAAAATGGCATCATATAACTTTGTAAATATATTGTCATGTAATCTAAAACAGACAAATGGTGAAAATATAAAAAATATTAAGTCAAGTATTATAAAAGAAATAAATGGAATAAAATTTCTTATAATAGGAGCATCTCCATATGGTGAATCATACAATATGTATTACAATCTTCATGGACTTACTTCTTATAATCCTACTCAATTTATAAGAAATGAAATAAGTACAAATAAAGGTAAATATGATTTTATAATTTTACTTTCTCATCTTGGCTTGAAATCAGATATTTTAATGAGCCAAAGTATAAAAGAAATAGATATTATCATTGGTGGTCATTCGCATCATGCTATGGATGTAAAAAAAGTTAATAATACAATAATACATCAATCAGGAGTTAGAGGATCTCATATTGGCTATTTAGATCTTAAAATAGAAAATGGAAAAATCATTGATTTTTCAGGAAAAAACATTGAAATTACAGATAGTAACAAGGACAATTTGCAATTAAAAGAAGAATATGAAAAATTAAAACAAAAATCCATTGAAAAATTAAAAGAGCCACTTTTTAAAGTGCCTTGTGATTTAATGTCTACAATATCTACAGAAAGTAATTTGACTAATGTAGTTGCTGACTATATGTATGATAATTATTCATCTGATATGGCACTTATTAATTCAGGATTAACCGAAAGAAATTTAGAAAAAGGATATGTTAGCGACTATGACTTATTAGAAGTATGTAATAGTCCTTTGCAGGTAGAAACAATATCTATAAAAGCAAAATTTGTATTAGAGTCTTTAAAAGAGTCGTGTAGTGTTGAAAAATGTAATGATACGCATAGAAGACCTGGGTATCGAGGAAAATATTTAGGCAAACTCCAAGTTTCTTATAATTGTCAAATAATTGTTGAAAATAATATAATTAATTTATTTATAAATGGAAAACAAGTTGCTGAAAATGATACTTTGATTATTGTAACTACTGATTATTTCCAAAGAGGTATGGGATATTCTTTACTTGGAAATAACAAATTAATAAAAATGTATAAAGAAAGTACTTTTAATGTAATAAAACTTGCTTTGCAAAGCAAAGAAGCATACAATCATTTGGAAAAAGAAAGATGGTGTTTTAAATGATAGATTCAATAATATTTGATATGGATGGAACTTTAATAGATAATGTCAAAGTAATGACTAAAGCTTGGAATGAAATTGCCAAAGAGCACAATATGGATTTACAATTAGTAGAGAAAGATGTTCGTTCAGTTATGGGAATGACAGCTACTGCAATTGCCGATAAATTTATGCCAAACAATCCTAAAAGATATGAAATAGTTTCTTGTTTTTGTAATGAGGAATGTAGATATATTAGTAAAGAAATTGGGCAAACATATGTGCCAAACAAGGAATTTTTAGAAAAGCTTTCCCAAAAATATGATTTATATATTGTAAGTAATTGCATGGAAGGTTATATTGAAACTTTTTTGAAAGCATACAACTTTGAAAAATATTTCAAAGGATTCTTAAATGGTTCAAATGGTAATAATAAAGCTGAAAATATAAAATTGTTGGTAAAAATGTATAATTTAAAAGATCCAGTATATGTTGGAGATACAATTATTGATTATGAATCATGCAAAATTGCAAATGTAAAATATATATTTGCCTCTTATGGTTTTGGACATGTTGAAAACACTCCTAAAATAACTAAATTAGAGGAATTATTAAATTTGGAGGATATTATATGAATTTTTCAAATACAGCCAATGAATTTAGAAAATTTATCAATAAAGGAAATATATTTGATTTAGCTATAGGTATTATTATTGGTACAACTTTTACTGCTGTTGTAAATTCGTTAGCAAATGATATAATTTTACCATTAATATCTAGAGCTATAAATTTTGATATTTCTTCGGCTATGATAATTTTAAAAGAAGCAGAAGTAGATGCTGATGGCAATATTATTAAAGCTGCTATTGAATTTAGGTATGGAAACTTTTTACAAAAATTTTTAAATTTTATCATTATTGCATTAGCAATATTTACTGCTATAAAAATTGTTAATAAAATTAAAGATCTTTATATTAGACATCAAATTAGTTATGTAAAAAAACTTAGAAAAAAAAGACCAGATTGGTTTGATGAAAGCGATGAATATGGCAAGAAATTATATGAAAAATTAAAAAAAGAATACCCTCAATATTTTAAAGAAGAAATAAAATTAGAAAATGAAAATAATAAACCTGATATAAAAGAAGATTCACAAGTAACAATGATTAATCTTCTAAAAGAAATTAATGCAAATTTAGAAAATTTGAAACAAGAAGAAACAAAAATTAAATAAAAAGGCTCAAAGGCCTTTTTTTACTTCTAATAATTTTGTATTGATATTAAAGGTAATTAAATAATTACTAGATACTTTTACTATATAATTATTTCCTTTTTCATCAATTCCATAACTTATATCCCATCTATTATCTAAACGAATTCTTATTTCGTCTCCTTTATTAAGATAAAGTTCAACACTGTAATTTTCACTACTATCTTTTAATAAAAGTATATCTTGTTCCCAATTGTTAAAAGAACCAATTAATCCATAAGATGATTTAGAAATTTTTAATATTATTGAATCAGTTATTTGAACTTTAATAAAATAATCACCAGGTTCTTGAATTGTAATGATATGATTATCAGTATTAATCATATTATCGGTAATATCAATATAGTCAAACACTAAATTTTCATTATCATTTTTAGTAAAATATAACTCACTATTTTCTAATAAAGAAACACTTTTACAATAATAAGTAGAGTCTTGCTCTTTACTTAAAGAAATAGCTTCATTATTATAATTGACCTTTATTGAAGTAATTATTTCTTCTTTAGGAAGCACATTACTAAAAATATCTTTTTCTTTAATTAATGCTATTCCATAATCATATTTGAGATTATCTTTATATTTAGCAAGCATTAAAGTATATGCACCAGGATTTCCAGTACATACAAAATTGTTTTTGGTTACAGTTACTAAAGATGGTGTAATAATTTCAATATTTATAGATTTAGAATCATTAAGATATTGTTCGATTAACCAAGTAGAATCCGTTAAATCATGTTTAAAACTACAAATGTTAAAAGTATAGGAATTATCGAAAAGTAATGCTTTATTATTAATAAAGACTTTTGTATATGAGTTTGTAACAGAACTTCCAAAGTACAAATCTTTAAAAGAAAAAAGTTGAATAATATTGTCGTTAAAAATGCTATCAGTATCTTCTTCTATCGGTAATACCTCCATTTTATTTAAATAAGATGGAGTGTTTGAGTTTGACTGAAGATTATTATTAAATAAAATTTGGTTATCACCAAGGACATGCCAAGAAAATTCTATGTTTTCCTTTGAATTTACTTTATTCTTGCTTTTGCCACAAGAAATACAACAAAAAACATTCAATAAAATAATGAAAACATAAAAAAACTTCTTCATAAGTGTACACCTCTAAGTTATAAACACATTTACATTATAGATGGAGTAAAAAGTCAAGTCAATAAAAAAGTGCTCACATAAACGAGCACTTAAATGACTAATTTTAAATTACTTTTTAGTGTATCCACTTGTAGAAGGTAATTTAATTGAAGCTGAATATTTATAAGTTGTTTTAGCTGAATAATCATTTGATTTAACAGTTACTTTTGAAAGCTTATTATTTTTGATATAAGTAGTAGTTGTTGTTTTATTCTTTTCATCTTCTTTATCAACTGCAACACTTTCAATTGTCATAGATTTTTTGCCTGAAGAATAAGCAACTAAATCAGCAGATTTTTTATCATCAGCTAATGATTCGTTAGCTTTAACTGCAGTAAGAATAGTGGTTTGTGCTATTGAAGTTGAAGTTAAAGCTCCAGCAAAAAGTAATGTTGTTGCAGTTTCCCATGCTCCATTAACAAGTTTATCTAATCCTGAAACCATTGTGTATGTTTTTGCTTGTACATCAAAATGATAGTAAATACCATCCTTTACTCCAAAATACTCTTCACTAATAGTTGTATCTCCACCATCAACTTGTTTAGTATAAGAA
>CAKPXW010000024.1 GCA_934202505.1 uncultured Bacilli bacterium
TAGAAGCTTAGAAAAACATAATATAGTAAAAACTATTATAAACAAAATAAAATAATTTAAATAGTATTTATAGCAAAAAAGACGTGATTTCCACGTCTTTTTGAGTGTGATAGGAAGTGCTATATATTTAAAGGGTAAAGTTTTCTTGAATACTATTTAAACTGATAACATAGAATGCTTATTTAAACCATTTTATACGAAAGATTATACATAAGGTGGTGTAAGAGAAGTGGAAAAGTTTACTTTTTACTCTCCACTCGATTATTTCTTTACCATTACTTTAAATTCATCAATAGGCATAGGTTTGCAAAAATAGAATCCTTGGATTTCATCACATTTAATTTTTGTTAAGAAATCGACTTGTTTTTTATCTTCAATACCTTCAGCAACTACATCTTTACCAAGACTTTTAGCAAGATTAATGACACTTTCAATTACACGTTCACTATTAGCTGCAGTATTTGTAAAGAAACTACGGTCTAATTTAATTACATCAAAATCAAACTTCGTTAGCATACCAAGTGAAGAATAGCCACTACCAAAGTCATCAATAGAACAATAACATCCAAGATTATGGATAGCAATAATAGCTTCTTTTAAAGCAATTTCGTTATCCATAGCCATTGATTCAGTAAGTTCAAATTCAAGTAAATGTGGTGGAATATTATATTGTTTAATTATCTTTTCATATCTTGAAATGAAATTTGGAATAAATAAATTTTTTCTACTAACATTTACACTAACACGAATTGGATCTTCATTTTTATCAAGCATTTGACGTAAATCAATACATACTTGTTCAAATACATATAAATCAAGGTTAATAATGAAACCATTTTTTTCAAATAATGGTATGAATTTACCTGGAGAAATTAATCCTTGACCTTTTGAGTCATTCCATCTTACCAAGGCTTCACAAGATGACCATTTATTTTGTTGTATATTTCGTTTTCCTTGATAATATACAATGAAATCATGATTATTTAGAGCCATTTTAGCTTTTCTTTCAAGGTCATTATCATCAAGTTCGTTTCTAAGCATAGTTTCATCATAATAAGATACAGATTTAAGAATATAATCGCCGCCAATATTTTGTAAAGCAATTTTAGCTTTTGAAATAGCAAGATTAAAGTCTTCAATTTTTCTATTAGGGGCATAAACACCAGCAATTACATTAGCAGAGTAACTATATTGTTCTGTAATGATATTTTGAATTCCGATACGAATATCATCAACACGTTTTTGTATATCATTAATATTATCTTCCATTAATACAATAAATCTATCTTCAAAAATTCTAGAAGCTAATTCTCTATCATTTATGTTTGATAAAATAAATTGATAAATGTTTTTAAGTAATAAATTAATTGTTTCTCTATCAAATTGCTCACTTAAAAATTTAAATTTAACGATGTTAAAGCAAATAACAGCATAATTGTTACTTGTTTTTACAAGATGAGTTCCATCAATTTCAAAACGACTTAAGTTTATACCATTGATAGATGGATCAATGTATTTGTTTAAATCAAGTTTTATTCTAATTTTATTAAAAGCAATAATAATGCTTAAAATTAAAACAGAAAGGAAAATTAATAAAGACATAACAAGAATTATTATTTGATTAAAAATTGAATTGATATTTTTAATAATATAATTATTAGGAACAAAGACAATTATATGCCAATCAGATTTAAAATTATTAAAACTAATTGGGGAGAAAAAAGCCATTACATTTTGTTCAACGCCATCAACTACGCTTTGATAAGTTATAGCACGTGTTTGATTATTATAATAATCATCAACAATAGAATTATATTCGGCATCATTAAATTTATTTTTCATCAATTCTATGAAATTATTTTTCTTAGCGCTTTCTTCAATATTTAATGATGAAGCAACAGAAAATCCATCATTTCTTGTAATTGTTACTACAGTTTTGTTTTCAAAAGCTGTTGTATTTAAAAATTCACTAAAATTAGAAATAGAAATTAATCCACAAATGCCAGCAATTGAATCAGAAGTTTTTTGTTCAGAAAGACCTTTTCCTTCAAAAGGAGTTCCAAATACAATTCCATTTCCTGAATAATAAAAATAAATATTATCAATATAATTATTTCTATTAATAATTATTTCTTCAGCGATTTTTTCAGTAGAAATATTATAAGTGGTATCTTTATTCATATATAAAGTACCAGAACGTAGTAGCAAAGCAACATTATCAAATGAGATCTGGTTATTAACAGAAGATAAAATACTATCAACTTGGTCTACATTATTATTTATTGAATCAATATTTCCTAGCATTTTTTCACAAATATTTAATTGATTAAACCAAGAGGAAATATTTGATGAGATAGTTGCTTCTATTTGTTCAGAAATCATACTTATAGTAGAACTTGCTTCATTGTAAGCATTTTTTTGTAAATTACTTTGAAACTTATTTTCAGTAAATATAGTAATAATTAGTAATAAAAACAAAGTTAGAGTAGAAGTTAATAAAGAAAATCTATTTTTGAATTCAAGTTCTTGATAAAATAATTTAAAGTGATCTTTATTGTTACTTTTAATAACTTTTTGTTTTTCACCATAAATTAAATAATCATCAATATAGGCATTCATTTTGTTAGCATTTTTAGCTCTATATAATGCTTTATCAGCTCTTTCAACTAAATATTCAAATGAAGTAAAATTGGTATCAGTAATAGTGCCACCACAACAACAAGTTGTTGAATATGTTTTACCATTTATCTCAAAAGTATAACTTGTTTTTAAGATTTCATGACAAATATCTTTTAGTTCTTCTAATGTTTTTCCAATAGTAAATAAAATAAATTCATCTCCACCATAACGGCCTATAATATTCCCATTTCCAGCTAATCTTTTTAAGTTTTGTGAAAATCCTCTTAAAGCATCATCACCAACTCGATGACCAAGAGCATCATTTACTTTTTTAAAATTATTTAGATCAATAATAAACAAGCAGCATTGCATATCTTTTGAAGTTTTAATCTTTTCTTCAATAGTATAATTTAAATATGATCTTGCATAAATACCAGTTAAATAATCTAATTTAGAATAATATTTTTCATTTAAGATTTCTGTATGGTGTGTAATAGTAACAAGTGTGGAATTTTCATCAAATTGAGAAATAGTAAATTGATAAACAATTGGTGAATCCTTAACATGAAAATACAATATATTATATTTTGTTGCCTTGATTTCATTTAATAAAATATCTTTGTTATAAGGTTCTATAAAATCAAATGTTTGTTTGTTTGCTAGAACATAATCAAAGAATTTAGAAAATGAACTATTTAAATAAGAAATAAGATTAGTATTTTTAATTATATTAGTTTTTAGATCTAATATAAATACAATATATCCATCATCTTTTTGCATAGACATTACCTTTTAATTTTATTGTAGAAAATAGTAATACAAATTCATTATATACTTGATAGTAATCAATATTATCTTCACCATTTGAACAATAAATAGCAAGATAAGTATTAAAACCATAAGAATTTGCAAATGCATCAATATAATAAGATACGCCATTTACCTTAAGATTATTATCATAGTCATAGTAACCAAAACTTTTTTGGTTTAATTCGATATAGTTTTGAGAAGTCAAATTTAGTGTTTTTTTATTACCATATTCTTTATAAATGTCTTTTAACATTTTGGTACATACAGCAGCATTATATATTTGATAAGCACTATATGTATCATCACCATATGTAAAGTTTAAAGAATCAAATAAAGAGGGAAGTAAATTGTGCATATTAGTAATTTCTACAAAATTTTCATCAAAGTTATCATAATTTGTACTAATTAATAAATTAAAGAATGGGACAACAACAGAATTAAATTCATTAGCAAAGTCTAAAGAAAAATTAGTAAAGGCTACATATTCTGGAAGATGTTGGTAATAATCAGTAGAGGCATTTAATAAAATAAAATTGTATGCTGTAAATAAGTCTTCAATATTTTCATTTGTAAGTCCAGTATTAAAATCTTCTACAAAAGTCTTAATTATAATACGATTATTAATAATATTTTTCTTTTCAGTAACTTCATATGGAAGTAAATAACAATATTCTCCCATTAAATTATAAGTTTCCAGTAAAGAATTAAATCTATCAATATTGTATTCTTCATTAATATCAAAATCAGCATATATAGAAGATATTTTATCAATTAGAGTTGTTTCAAGAGTAACAAATTTTGCATATTCAACTTCAAAAGTTTCATAATCATAAAGTTCATTTTTACTTTCATTTGTTACAAAAAATGAATATAGGTAATTTTGAATTCCTAATTTATAAGTACTTAAATCAGCATAATATCTATTAGCAAGTTCGATATAATTATCTTCAACTTTAGATAATCTATTAAATTCATATATTAAATTTGAACAATCAATTGCAAGTAATTTATGTTGTTGAGTAGTTGTTAATTTAATAAATGTTGATCCATAATCATTATATTCATTGATAAATTTTATAGATTCATCATAAGAATAATTATGAATATTAAATTCGTTTAACTTTTTAAACCAATTTTCTCTTTCAAGTAAAATAGAGTCATAGGTTGCTTTAATCTTATTAATTTTTTCAATAGTAGAACTTGAAAATAATGAAGAAATATTTTTTGGTAATCTTAAGTAATGATTATAGATTGTTTCAAAACTTTTATCTGTAGTAACTAATTGAATTGGTTCTAAAGTATTATAATAATTAAATAAACTTTCAAATGATAAAACTATAAAAGAATTTAAATAATCGTTATATTCTAAATATAAATCATCATTTAAATTAAGTAAATAAACACCTTCTAATTTTGTATATATATTATGTAATGAATAATAGGCTACATTGAAATCATCGTTGAAATATGCAGGATAACCATCTTTATATAAATTATATGGAGTGAAATTAAATGCTCTTAATTCATTAAAGATAATATTTTGGAAATATTCACTTGTAGAAGTTAAGTAACTTTTAATATTTAGTGTTTCATCTTCTTCTGCGCCATTAACAATATAATCTTTCCAATAACTTTCATATAAATCACGAGTATCATCAGGAAATAACACAACAAATGACTTATAGTCGAAATCATTAGAAAAATTATAATATAAAGCACTATTATCAATAGCAAAAGGTTCAACTTTATTGATATAAATAGCAATAAGTGAAGGCATTTTAAATGGAACAAGTCCGGCTTCATTTATTCTTTTAAGATGACTATTTTCATTGATGAAAATGTATTTTACATTATCAAGTTCAATCATTGCCCCACTTGTAATAGTTTCAACACTATCAGGAATTATTACGCTTTCTTTATATAAACAAGGAACTGAATACAATTCTTTTTCATCTTTACTAAGAAGCATACCATCAACAACAGTAAATTTAGGATTATTACTATCAATTTTAAAACTATCACCTTTCCAACCAAAGAAAGCAGTAGTAGAAAAATTAGTCAAAGATGCAGGAAGTTCAAATGAAGCTGTGCAGTGTTTAAAAACTTCTCCACCGATGTAATTTAAAGATTTTCCAAAATTAATTTGTTTTAAATAACAGATTTCATTAGTAATGTCAAAAGCACTTTCATAGATAGCAGTGACACTATCTGGTAAAGTAAATACTTCATCTTTTTTAGCATAGCAATAACGATAGAAAGTGTCTTGATTTTTACTATATAAGTTTCCATCATAAGAGGAATAATACTGGTTATCTTCACTTACATAAAAAGCTGTAAGATTTGGCATATTTTTAAAAGATGCTAAACCGATATTTGAAAGTGTTGAAGGAATAGTAACATCAATTACATTAGAACAAGAATCAAAAGAGTTTCTTCCAATTGTTTCAAGTCCTTCAGGAAGTTGAATGTGTTGAATTAAAGAACAGTTATAAAAAGCACCTTTACCAATATAACTAAGTTTACTACAATTTGAAAAATCAAGTTCAATAATTGAGTAGCAAAATTGGAAAGCAAATTCACCAATTCTTGTAAGATTTCTAGGAGCAGTAAAAATTCCTGAAAATGAAGTACAAGAGAAAGCATAATCACCAATTTTTTCTATTGTATCTGGCAATATAAATAGACTAGCTCTTAAATTTTCAAAAGCATAATTACCAATGGTTTTAACCATTGATCCTTCTTCAAATGTTACAGTATCTATAAAGAAAAAACTAGCCATTCCTGTTTGATCTTTATCCATAAAGTAATCGCCAATTTCCACAACTGGGTATAATTTAATAGTCTTTGGAATAGTAAGTTTTACCTCCAAAATTAAGTTTTGAGCAATTACACCATCAAGTTTTACAGTATCATCATCATTAATTGTATAAATAAATAAATTATCATAATTAATGTCATAACCAGCATATAAGGAAGTATCACTATCAATTTTAATAAAGCCATTTTCATCAATTTTTACTCTTTTTGTAAGAGTATCATCATAAAACCAACCAGCAAATTGGTAGTTTTCATCATTAGCAGTTGGAGAGTAGTTAGCAATTTCAAATAATGATGAATCCAAAGAAATTACTTTAGAAGTTTTATTATCATAAGTTCCATCTTGGAAATATAATGTTACTGTATAACTATTAACTTCATAGTTATATACTTTATCAAATCCAAGGCAAGAAATTGTTAATGTGTGACTTCCAACTTTAGAAGTATCATCGCCAGTAATTGTTACCTCTTCATCATAAACAGAAAATTCTTTATTAGTATTATCACTATAGGTAATAGTAATAATAAATTGTGAATAATCAATTTCTTCATTTATAGCATAAGAAGAATTAATTGTTCCAGTTACTTCCATACTTTTTGGAGTAACTTCTTCCACTTTTTTACCACATGAAACTAAAATCACCGCCAAGAAAGCAAAGCAAGTTATTAATAGGTTTCTAATTTTTTTCATAGTACATCACCATATCTTCCATCAATTTTAGGCATAATAATTTTGCTTAGGTTGTTTTTAAAAATGTAATTGTATAATAAATCTTGAATATTATACTTTGGATGATTTTCAAAATTTGAATTTGTTAGGTATTCATCATAAATTAAAGTGATAATTGTATCATCATCCTTTAAAAGTTTTGTTGTTTTATTAACACAATTATAAATATCTATTGAATTATTATTCTTTTTAATTTTCATACCTGATATTAAAGGAATAGAGGTTTCTTTATTTTTAAATTCTCTAATTAATATTTCTTTTAAGTCTTTAACTTTAAGTTCAACTTTAACAGCATTTAAATCTTTAAGAATAATAGAAATATCATTTTGATAAAGTCCATTAGTATAGATATTTTCTAAAATACTAGCTGAAGGAATAATTGCTACATCAGCAATTGGATGTAACGAATTTCTTATAGAGTCAATAACAAAATTACCTATACTACTTTCTTGTTGATAAATATTTTCACTATAATCAAAAGTTTTATCAGCAGGAATGATACTTTCTTGATATTCATTTTGATTTTTGATTTGATTATCAATTAAAGATAACAATGTTTTTAAGGAAATATCGTTATTTAGGTAACTATATATATAACTTGTTGAATTTCTAAATGTTGAAACAAACATATCAGGAATAAAGATCTTTCCTTGTTTATTGATTTTTTCAAAACCAACAAATCTTTCATCAAGAGGAAGATAGACATCATTAATATAAGAAACAGTATTATTTATTGTTTTTTTAGTACTATTATTTGCTTCAATTTGACCATCTGGTGAAGAGTAAAAATTTAAAAAGTCAATTGCCCCTGCATAATGAACATCATCTAAATTATTTTTTAAAGATAAATAATAAGTAGGTTTACTACAAATCCATTTTTCAAGAGAATTCTCTCCAACAAATGGAGTGAAAATGTAATTAATATCATCATTAATATTAGGAAAAATATTATTTTCAAAACTATTTTGAATAGAAAAAGCTTTATTATTATTAAAGATGTCTAATTGATCGGCAAATGTTGAATTAACATCTTTTAAAGAAAAATAATGCTCATCATATAATGTATATAAAGATTTAAAAATTGTTTCCCAATTAGAACGAAAATTAGATGAAGAAATAGTAGTATTTCCATTTATATATTCTTTAAAGAAATAATTACCTTCGCTAGAAGATAAAAACAAAGGATAGGCAAGTTCCATAAAGGAAAATAAAATAGAATCATTGCCACCAATTGAAGCACTTGATTTGCTTATTGCCATTTCCCCGTGTTTGGTTTCCATTCTTTTAGCAAGATCTATAAGTTCATTAATATTATTTGCTACTGTAAAATTATTTTTATTAAACAAATCATTATTAATAGCATTACAATAAAATTTTCCAATAGCAGGAATTACATTTAAGTTACCATTACTATTTTTTATTAAATTTGTAATTGAAACTTTATAGTCAATTGCAAATTGGCATTTACTTAAATCAATTAATAAATTATCAAATGAATTAGCAACAACATAGTTATCAAATGTTAGAATATCCGTATCCAAAACATTGTTTCTCAGTCTGTAATTTTTGATATCTTCACTTGATAAAGTATTAATTTTTACATTGTACCTATTTTGAGAAGAATTGTATTTATAAATCACATTACTAATATATGGCTCTATTGCGGTTGTAGTTGTTAAAGTTAAGTCAATAGTCTTTTCATTTTGTTTTCCTTGGCTATTACAACTCGAAACTGATAATAAAGTACATAATGAAAGAAAAACTACATTAAAGTTAAAAACTTTCATAAAAGTTACCTCCCAGCTTTAATAAGCAGGAGCATAATTTTAACAAAATTTGTCAAAAAAGTCAATAATATTATATAAACAAATATATAATATTAAATAATTATATTAAACTACAAAATGGAAAAAATAGTAAAAAAAGTCATTAATATTGATTATTAAAATCTATGGTGATATGATATTTTATATGAAAAAGATAAACGAAGAAAACAAAATAAATGAGATAGAATCATTTTATAAAATAAGTAAAGACATTTTAGAAAATAAGGATTTTTTGTCTTTAAAAAATTATTGCCAACATGGTACGACCAGTGTTTATGATCATAGTTTAAATGTTGCTTATTTGTGCTATTTAAAAGCTAAAACAATGAAAAATGTGGATATAAATAGCTTAGTAAGAGGAGCTTTATTACATGATTTTTTCTTATATGATTGGCATATTAAAAGAAAAATTAGTAAAAGAAAAGGTTTGCATGGATATACTCATCCATTAAGAGCTTTAATCAATGCAAGCAAACAATTTTCTTTAAATCAAAAAGAAAAAAATATCATAAGATCTCATATGTGGCCACTTACTTTTTTCCATATTCCTTTAAGTAAGGAAGCATGGATTGTATGTTATATTGATAAGTTTTGTTCATTGAAAGAAATGCAATGTAAAAACTATAAGAAAATAATTTGAAGATAATCTAATTATATTAGATTATTTTTTTTGCAAATGTTTTGACATATGTTAAAAAAAAGATGTAGAATAAAGATGTACAAACAATTTGAAAAGGAGAAATAATATGCAAGAAAATATCAATTCTTTGTTAACGCCATGGAAAATTGGAAATCTCGAGATTAAAAACAGAATTGTTTTAACTTCAATGGGAGGAACTGATTTATTTGGTTGGATGGAAAAAAATCATTTTGACAAAGATGGGGCAAGATTTATTATGGAAGTTGCTAAAAATAATGTAGGTTTAGTTCTTCCTGGGTGTCAACCAGTTTACAATCCTATGTTTGGTGCATGGCTTTATAAAAATAAAAAAATGTATAAGGATTTATCGAAGTGGTTAGTTGAATTTCATAAAACAGGTGCAAAACTATTTATTCAATTGACAGCTGGATTTGGTAGATCTTTTACTGTTTCTAAAATGATGGAAACTTTATACAATAATAAAGTATTAAATGTTTTATCAAAACCATTTATGAATCTTGATAAAATAACAGCTTCAGCAAGTCCTTCTCCAAATAGATGGTCAGATAAGTTACCATCTAGAGAAATGACTAAAAAAGAAATTCAAGAATTTATTGATGCTTTTGCTAAAAGTGCTAAGTTATGTAAAGATGCAGGAGTAGATGGAGTAGAGGTGCATGCAGTACATGAAGGATATCTTCTTGACCAATTCGCTTTAAAATATGTAAATAAAAGAACAGATGAATATGGTGGAAGTTTAGAAAATAGATATCGTTTTGCTGCAGAAATCGTTAAGGCTATTAAAAAGGAATGTGGTAAGGATTTTCCAGTTTCTTTAAGATATTCAGTTGTCTCTAAAACAAAAGGATTTCGTCAAGGAGCTATGCCAAATGAAGGTTTTAAAGAAGTAGGACGTGATATGCAAGAATCTGAAATAGCCGCTAAATTTTTACAAGATGCAGGCTATGATATGTTAAATTGCGATAATGGTACATATGATGCTTGGTATTGGGCACATCCACCAGTATATATGCCAGACAATTGTAATTTACAAGATGTCGAACATATCAAAAAATTTGTGGATATTCCAGTAGTTTGTGCAGGAAAAATGACTCTTGAAGCAGGTGCTAAATCAGTAAGTGAAGGAAAAATTGATGCCGTTGGTTTTGCAAGAAATTTCTTAGCTGATCCTGAATGGTTTACTAAGTATTTAAATGGTAAACAAGATGAAATTCGTCCATGTATTTTATGCCATAATGGTTGCTTTAATATGTGTCATTATAAAGGTGTACCTAATGATCAAGATTTATCAGATTCATTGCATTTATCAAGATGTGCTGTAAATGCTGAAATGATGCAATGGAGTAAACATTATATAAAGAAAACTAATAAGCCAAAAACGATACATATTATCGGCGGTGGAATTGGTGGAATGGAAACGGCTAGAGTTTTAAAACTTCGTGGTCATAATCCTATTATTTATGAAAAAAGTTCAAAACTAGGTGGAACATTTATTCCAGCATCTAGTGAATCATATAAAGGTAAATTACGTGAATTATTAAAATGGTATATTAACACTATTGAAAAATTAAAAATAGAAGTTAAATATAACTATGAAGTTAAGAATATAAAAGAATTTGGAAATGATCCAGTAGTTATTGCAACTGGTGCAAAACCTAGAATTTTAAAAAATGTTGAAGGTTATGAAAAAATGATTGAAGCTTGTGATTACTTAAATGGTAAAGAAGTAGGTAATGTCGTTGCTGTTATTGGTGGTGGCCTTACTGGTTGTGAAATTGCTTATGAACTTGAATTACAAGGTAAAAAACCAATAATAGTTGAAATGAAAGATGATTTAATTGCGCAAAAAGGCGTGTGTCTTGCAAATTCTTCCTATTTAAGAGAATATTTTGCTTTTAAAAATGTTGATGTATACCTTGAAACATCTTTATTAAAAGTTAATGATGACTCAATTGTTTGCAAAAATAAAAATAATGAAGAAATTGTAATTCCATGTGATAGTGTAATATCTTCTGCAGGCTATATTTCAAATCCTTTAGTTTCTAAAGGATCCAATATTTACTTAGTAGGTGATTGTTTACATGTTGGAAATTTGAGAAGTGTAATTTGGAAAGCATATGAAGTTGCTATGAAAATTTGAGGTAATTAAAAATGGAAAATAAAATGATTTTAACAACTGAACAACAAGAAATTTTAGATGGGAAAAAGGGCGATACTCTTGCTAAAGTAATGGAAACAATGGTTCGTTATGGTTCTTTATTTAATGCAACATCAATGGTAAAAATCACAAGTAAATATAATCATTTGGTTACTTCTTTTGGCTTAAAAGGGTTAGCTTCAATTTATGATTTACTTGATAAACTAATTGAAGCTGGAGCAATTTCTGAGCAAAAATTTACTGTTGACCCTCGACCTCTTGATAAAAATGTTCCTGCTAATTTATTAGAAAAATTAGTTTTTAACAAATTCATGTATACTAAACAAGAAGAATATGAAAAGCAATTAGAAACATTAGGACTTTTAAATAAAAATGCCTTTACTTGTACTTGTTATTTAGATGAAGTTGGTAATATTCCAGAATATGGTGATATACTTTCTTGGTCAGAATCAAGTGCAGTTGTTTATGCAAATTCTGTACTTGGAGCAAGATGTAATAGAAATTCTGGTATTATTGATTTAATGGGTTCAATTGTCGGATATGTTCCTAAATTTGGCTTACTTACTGATGAAGGAAGAAAAGCTAAATGGATTATTAAAGTTAATACAACTTCTAAACCTGATGCTCAACTTTTAGGATCCGCAATTGGAATGAAAGTTATTGAAGATGTTCCTTTTATTGAAGGACTTGACAAATGGCTTGATTATAAACTAGATGATGCAGCTAAAGCCTATCTTAAAGATTTAGGAGCAGCAAGTGCAAGTAATGGTGCAGTTGGCTTATATCATGTAGAAAATATTACTCCCGAAGCTGTAAAACTTGGTAGAGATTTAATTGATAAAGATGCAAAAGTATATGTAATCGATGATGCTGAATTGAAAAATGTTTACGATAATTATCCAGTGATTTGGAAAAATAAAGATGCAAAACCAAAATTGTGTTTTATTGGATGTCCACATTTATCATTTGCTCAACTTGTTGATTTAGTTATAAAAGTTGATGAAAGATTAACAAAACTTCATAAAGAAAAAGTGGTTATTCCGACAGTATTTACTTGTGCACCAAATGTTATTGAAAAATTTAAACAAACTAAGTACTATCCTATTTTAGTAAAAAGAGGTATTATCTTATCTTATATATGTCCATTAATGTATATGAATAATCCATTATGTGGAAAAGTACCAACAATAACATCAAGTAATAAACTACGTACATACACAAGTGCAAGATATTATACAAATGAAGAAATACTACTACAAATTACAGGAGATTTAGAAAATGAAAGAGTTTAAAGGAAGAGTTGTTGCTTCAGGACAAGTTAAGGCAGAAGCTTTAGTATCACATTCAGGATTAAACACACTTGCATCTTTCCAAAAAGCCTTACAATTTGGCGATAAAACTGCAACATGTGGAGATCAAAATAATAAAGACTTATATCAAAAGCAAATGGCAGGTAAGGCTTTATGCCTTCCATGTACAATAGGTTCTACTACAGGAGGTCTTGTGTTATATTGCGCATGTTCTATGAAACGTCAACCGGCATGTATGCTTTTTTCAAATCCTATTGACTCATTAGCTGGAGCGGGAGCCATTCTTGCAGATGTTTGGCTAGATGATGTAACAATGCCAGTTATAGATTGTCTTGGTGATGAATTTTTAGAATATGTTAAAGATGGTATGCAAATAACAGTTAAAGAAAATGGAGTAGTTATTGTCGAATAAAAGTAAAAAATCTGGAATTATTTATTTCCAGATTTTTTGTAATATTCATATAATTCTTTAAATCTTGCAAAATGAACTAGTTCTCTTTGCCTTAAAAATAATAGTGGTTGAATGACATCATCATCAGTAGCTAGATCAATTAAATGTTCATATGTTGCTCTTGCCTTTTCCTCAGCAGCCATATCTTCGCTTAAATCGGCAAGTTTATCCCCAGTGGCTCCAAAACCAGTAACAGAAAAAGCATTTCCAAAAACATCTGCTGGGAATAAATCCATACCATGTTGAGCGTAATTTAAATCAAGGCCAGCTTTTTTTAATTCTTCAAGACTAGCACCTTTTGTTAGTTGATAGACCATTGTACAAATCATTTCAACATGGCCAAATTCTTCTGTAGCAATATCTGTAAGTAAGGCTTTACCTTTATCATCCATATCATAACGTTGATTTAAATAACGTAAAGCAGCTCCAAGTTCTCCATAAGGGCCACCATATTGAGTGATAATGTATTTTGCCATTCTTAAATCTTTCTTTTTAATGTTTATAGGATAGGCAAGCATTTTATTATATTTAAACATTTTACATTACCTCCCATGGAAATTTTTTGTTCCAAGTATAGGTTTGTTCTATACAAGTTGGTCTTATAATTCCATATTCTTTTTGATATTCACTTAAAGCTTTATTATATTGACTTCTATAATAATTTAGCATTTTAAATAAGTATTCATCTTCATGAATATCAAGATATAACATTAAATCATTTATAGCAAAATCACATTTTTGAATGAATAAAAGTTTAGCATCTCTTTCATTTTGAGGCTTTATTTCTTTAGGAACATAATTTTTATATTGGCCATAAGTGCTTTTTTGCATATTACCTTGAATATAACCAATATTTGCATCTAAAAAATCATTTTGTGATGATGGAAAAAAATTATTATTAGTATACATATTCTTTCTCCTTCAAAATATTCTATGAATAATAACTTAATAAAAATAGGCAAATGTACTATAATACAATATATGGAAGAAAAAGAATTGTTTTTAAAATTAAATAAAAGTAAATTTCGTAGTCAATTTAAATTAGATGAAAAAGATTTAAACTATATTCATATTCATGGCCTTTTAAAAATAAAGCAACATGCTTATGATTTTATAAATGAAAGAATAAGAGTTTATAATTCTTTAAAAGATGGAAAACAAACGCCGTTTAAAGGACATGTTGTTTTTAAAGCTCAACATGCTACGGCTACTTGTTGTAGAGGGTGCATTGAAAAATGGCATCATTTTGCCAAAGAAATTACATTAAATGATAAAGAAGTTGATTATTTAGTAGATATTATAATGTATTGGATTGAAAAGGAATATTTAAGCCATATTAAGTAGAATTTTGTCGAAAAAATTCTACTTTTTTCTTTTTATGACTATTTTAAAAAAAATAATAAAAAATGGAATAAAATAAACTCGAGGTGATTATATTATGAAATCTGTATCGTTTAAAGATACTCCTTACCAATTAATTATAAAAATTGAAAATGATGTAGATAATTTATTTGTTTTGAAATATAAAGATTCGATTTTAAAACTAATAAATGAAAAAAGAAGAAAAATAGTTGTTTTTGATTTAAGTGAAGCAACTTTTATCGATAGTAGTGGTATAGGCCTTATTATTCAATCATATAAAGAAGTTAAATCTTATGATGGAAAATATGCTTTATGTGGAATTAATAAAAATATAAAAAAAACAATAGCTATTTCAGGACTTGCAAATAGTATAAATACCTATGAAGAAATATATGAAAACATTAAAGAATGTGTGGTGAATCAATTATGAATAAACTTGAATTAAAATTTAATGCCACTTTAGAAAATGAACCAGTTATTAGAAATACTATTGCTTTATTTGCTTCAACAATTAATGCAACACTTGAAGATTTGATTGACATAAAAACAATAGTAAGTGAAGCAGTAAGTAATGCAATAATTCATGGATATAATAATGACTTTTCAAAAGATGTAATGTTAAGTGCTAGTATTGATAATAACTTGCTAATTATAAGTGTAGTTGATTATGGAAAAGGAATTAAAGATATTAATGAAGCTTTAAAAATATCTTATTCATCAAATGGTAGAAGTGGACTTGGACTTACAATAATTAAGTCATTATCAGATGATATGTCAATTCAAAGTAAAGAAAATGTGGGTACAAAAATAATTATTAAAAAGTATCTTTCTATAAAAAATGGCTAATCAAATTGAACTTATTATTAAATCGCAAGCAGGAGATGAAAAAGCTAAAGAGCAACTAGTTAATGAAAACATTCCTCTTGTCTGGTCAATTGTTCATCGATATAATTCAAATTACATAGACAAGGAAGAACTATTTCAAATTGGTTGTGTTGGCCTTGTAAAAGCAATAAACAAGTTTGATGTTTCTTATAATGTGGCTTTTTCGACTTATGCAGTTCCTATTATTTTAGGAGAAATAAAAAGATTTTATCGTGATGATGGATTAATTAAAGTATCAAGAAGTATTAAAGAATTAAATATAAAAATTATCAAATTAAAAGAAGAATATTATCAAATGTATCAAAAAGAAATATCAATTGGGGAAATGGCTAAAAAATTAAATGTTTTAAAAGAAGATATAATTTTAGCAATGGGTAGCAATAACTATCCTACTTCTTTAAGCGAAATTATTTATGAAGGAGATAGTAATGAGATAACATTAGATGACAAACTTGAAGACAAGCAAAGATATTCTTTAATTGATAAAATAACTTTAAAAGAAGAAATTGCTAAACTACCATCTAAAGAAAAAGAATTTCTTTATTTACGTTATTATTTAGATTTAAATCAGCAAGAAATTGCTAAGCGTTATAATGTTTCTCAAGTTCAGATTTCAAGAATGGAGAAAAAAATCTTAGAAAAATTAAAAAAACAATTTTTATAGTTTAAAATATTTTTTCAATGCAATACTATAAATGGTGATATAGTGATAATCAAAGAAAAAAGAATAGATAAAATAATTAAAAATAAAGCAAAAAGTAATAAAAAAATTAAAAATTCCTTTTTTGCTTTTTTATTTGGTGGAACGGTAGGCTTAGTTTCTCAAATTATTTATGATGTATTTATTAAATATTTTTCCTTAAGTGAAGAAGTCATTACTTCTATAGTTATAGGAATAATTATTTTTATTGCCTTTATATTAACTTGTATTGGTAAATATGATGAAATATCAAGTATTGCAGGAGCAGGAATGTTTATTCCAATAACAGGCTTTTCAAATGCCATTACTTCTTCAACTATTGAAGGAAAAAGCGAAGGATTAATATTTGGAATAGGCGGCAAAATGTTTTCTTTAATTGGTAGTGTTTTTGCTTATGGAATTGTAAGTAGTATAATACTTGGAATAATTTATTTCTTTATAAAACAACTATGAAAAGTCAAAGTATAAAATTTAATGGTATTTATTTTGCTTCGTATTCTACATTAGTATCTAAAAAAGAAAAAGAAGGTCCAATAGGTAAGTATTTTAACTATGTAATCAATGATTATTATTATGGTTGTAAAACTTTTGAAAAAGCTCTAATCAAAATGAATAAAAATGTCATTAAAAGAGCTATTAATCAAAGTGGCTTTTCAAAAGATGAAATAGATATTGCCATTGGTGGAGATTTAACTAATCAAATATTTACAACTACTGCAGCAATAAAAGAATATTATTTTCCATATGTTGGACTTTATGCTGCTTGTGCTAGTGGCATTTTATCGATTATTATGGGATCAATATTTATTGATTGTTTAAATATGAATAATGCATTATGCTACTCCAGTTCACATTTATGTGTAAGTGAAAAACAATTTAGGTATCCAAATGAATATGGTATGCAAAAAAAAGAAACAAATACCCAAACAGTAACAGGGGCTGGGGCAGTAATCTTATCTAAAGATAAAAGCAAAATAAAAATAACTACTGCAACGATAGGAAAAATTGTAGATGTTTGTTCAAAAAATGTTAATGATATGGGAACTATTATGG
>CAKPXW010000025.1 GCA_934202505.1 uncultured Bacilli bacterium
GCTTTAGCATATTTACTTCCAGGATTATCACCAACGATAACTAAATCAGTTTTTCTAGAAACACTTCCAGCCATTTTAGCACCACATTGATTTTCCAAAATAGTACTTGCTTCACTACGGCCAATAAATGATAGAGTGCCTGTTAGTACAATAGTTTTATTAGCAAAGAAAGAATTTGAATTAACAATTTTAGCATTTAGATTATTCATATTTAATCCTAATTCTTTTAATTTATTAATTAATTCAATATTTTTTTCTTCCTTAAAAAACGAATAAATAGCATCAGCCATAACTGCTCCAATATTGTCGATACTTGCAAGTCTTTCTTTACTTGCTTGCATTAAATTATCCATAGTTGAAAATTCATTGGCAAGTATTTTTGCAGTTTTTTCTCCAACTTCTAGTATACCAAGGGCAAATAACAATCTCTCAAGAGAATTACTTTTTGATTTTTCAATTCCGTTTAGTAAGTTAGAAACTGATTTTTCTCCAAATCCAGGGATATGACGTAATTGATAATCGTAATTCTTTAATTCATAAATATCAGAAATAGATTTTATATATCCCATTTCTAAAAATAATTTAACATTAGCTTCTCCCATTCCATCAATATCCATAGCTTTTCTTTCACAAAAATGGACAAGGCTTTCAAATAATCTTGCAGGACAATCAATGTTTATACAAAAATAATCGGCTTCTCCTTCTTCACGATAAATTCTTTCATGACATTCAGGACAAGTATCTATCATTTTAAAAGGAATACTATTTTTTTCTCTTCTATTTAATAATACTTTTCCAACTTCAGGGATGACATCACCAGCTTTATAAATTAAAACAGTATCGCCAATTCGAATATCTTTTTGCTTTATATAATCTTCGTTATGAAGTGTTGTTTTCCTAATAGTTGATCCGGCAACTTTTGTTGGTTCAATAATTGCATTAGGCGTTATTTTTCCTGTTCTACCTACTGTAAAAACGATATCTAATAGTTTAGCAGGTACTTCTTCAGGAGGGAATTTATATGCAGTAGCCCATTTTGGAGCTTTAGCTGTATAACCTATAGTTTGATAATATTCTAATTGATTAACTTTGATAACCACACCATCAATATCATAGTTTAATAGTGGTCTTTCTTGTGAAAGATTATTAATAAATTCTAATATTTCTTGAGTATTTTTACAAATTTTTGGTTTATTATTAACATTAAAACCCAGCTTTTTCATAAATTTTAAAGCATCCATTTGCGTTTTTATATTATATTTTTCTGGTTCAACAAGTGTATATATAAAGCAATCTAAATCTCTTTGCTTAGTTATTCTATAATCTAATTGTCTTAATGATCCAGCAGCGGCATTTCTACAATTAGCAAGAGGCTCTTTATTGTTTTTTAAAAGTTCTTCGTTTAATCTTGAAAGAGTGGATTTTTCCATATAAACTTCTCCTCGAACTTCAATATGTTCAAGAAAATCTATATGATGAGGAATTGTTTTAATATTATATGCATTCATAGTAATATCTTCCCCAGTTTGTCCATCTCCACGAGTAGCCGCTTTCAACAAAGTTCCGTTTTCATAAATAAGTGAGATAGATAAACCATCAATTTTACATTCACATACAAAATCCGTAGGCTTGTCAAGAACATCATTTACTCTAATTGTAAAGGCATTTATTTCTTCCTCGTTATAAACATTAGATAAAGACATCATAGGTATTTCATGTATAACTTTTTTAAAAGAACTGTCTATATTTCCTCCAACATGTTGAGTAGGTGAATCAGGTGTAATAAATTGAGGATAATTTTTTTCAAGTTCAATTAGCTGATTCATAAGTTTGTCATATTCAGCATCTGAAACTGATGATTGATTTAATTGATAGTATTCATAATTATATTTGTTAAGTAAATCTCTTAATCTAAAGATTTCATCTACAGGATTATAACTCATATATTTTATCCTTTCTTTATTTTACAAGATGAACAAATTTATGAGAAGCATTCAATTTTTTTCTTCCATAATTTGCATCTTTAAATACGACGTCTATTAAACCATCATTTTCGGAAAGCACAATTCCTTCACCAAAAATATCATGTTTAATTATTGAACCAGCATGAATATTAGTTGGTGCATTATTTTTAATAAAATCGTTTTTAATAACGACTTTTTCTTTAATGGCTACTTCTTTAATTTCTTTTAAAAATCTAGAAGGGACACGCATACCAATGTAAGAATATCCTCCACTAGTAGTTAAATATAATCTTTTTCTTGCTCTTGTAATAGCGACATAAAATAGTCTACGTTCTTCTTCTATTCCATCAACTTTTTCTTGAATGGTTCTTGTACTTGGAAAAATTTGATCAACAAGTCCAAATACAAAAACATTATCAAATTCTAATCCTTTGGCAGTATGAATAGTCATTAATTTTACATAATCACTATTTTCATCGATTTCATCCTGAGCAGACATTAAAGTGACATTTTGAATAAATTCACCAAGAGAAGCTCCTTCTTGTGATAAAATAGATTTCATTTGATCGATAAATTGATGGATATTTTCAATTTTATCATCCATTTCCAAATCAATTAGCATATCAATATAGCCATATTTGTGAAGATGATCATCTAAAATTTTAGGCGCATTTGAAGAATCTAAAATAAATAAATCATGTAATTCTTTCATTTGATTAACAAATGCTTGTAATGATTTTCCTTGCTTAGGCTTATATAAAGAAATAAGATTATCATATTCATTTTTTAAATGATTTAATATAGAAGTATTTTCACTAGTAGCATTGGCTTTTATTTTCTCCATTGTGGTTTTTCCAATGCCTTTTCCGGTATTTTCTAGTAATCTTTCACAAGATAAATCATCTTGAAAATTAGTCGCAAGTTTTAAAAAAGCAATACAATCTTTAATTTCCATTCTACGATAAAATCTAAGTCCGCCATATATTCTATATTTAATTCCTCTACTCATTAAGACCTGTTCAAGCGGAGCAGCTTGAGCGTTTGTTCGATAAAGTATAGCACAATCTTTATAAAAAGTAGTTTTTCCATCATATAAATCATTAATATTATCGACAACATATTCGGCTTCTCTTTGTTCGTTTTCACCATTGAATTGAACTATTTCTGCTCCCATTTCTTCTTTTGTAAAAAGATTTTTCTTAATTCGATGGGTATTATGCTCTATTAAACGATTAGCAACATCAAGTATTTTGCCAGTTGAACGATAATTTTGTTCAAGAGAAACAGTTTCACATCCTTTAAAATCATTTGGAAACTGCAAAATAATATTGATATTAGCTCCACGCCAAGTATAAATAGTTTGGTCAGGATCACCAACAACAGTTACTTCATTATTTTGTCCAGCTAATAGTTTTACAAGTAAATATTGATTATCATCTACATCTTGAAATTCATCGACTAAAATATGTTTTATACGATTTTGCCATTTTTCTAAAATAATTTGATTGTTTTCAAATATATCAATAGTTCTTAAAATTAAATCATCAAAATCCATACACAATTGTTTTTCCAAATATTTTTGATATTGCTCATAAATTTTTGCTTTTTGTAAACCATAGTAATTATGAGCCATATTTTTAAGTTCAACACTAGGTAAAATATGTTTATTTTTTCTATCAGAAATATAGTCTAAACAAGAAGTTATTTTTAATATTTTATCATCAATATCATTTTCTTTAAATATATTTTTTATAATCTTTTTTTGATCATCTTCATCTATTACTGAAAATGTACTTGGATAATTAATTATTTTACATTCTTCTCTTAAAATTCTAGCACAGAATGAATGAAAAGTTGCAATTTTTAAATGCATATCATGCATTTGCAAAGTTTTTTCAACACGAGCTTTTATTTCTTCAGCCGCTTTGTTAGTAAATGTAATTGCTAAAATTGAAGATGGATGGTAACCAAGATTATCAATTAAGTAGGCAATTCTATATGTTAAAACACGTGTTTTTCCACTTCCTGCACCAGCAATGATTCTTAAATATTTGCTAGTACTTGTTGCGGCTAAGTATTGCTTATCATTTAATAATTCTTTCAAATTTAACATTCTTACACATCCTTCCAAAATAGTATAAAAATTATAACATAACTGAAATTTATAAAAAAGATAATTGCTATTTTTTTAAAAAAAATAGATTCTTTTATTTCCCTATTGGTATATGTTATAATATTATATACGCTATTGGTTATAACCAATAATGTATATAAGTGTCATATAATTAAAAGGAGGTTTTTTTATGATTAAGCTTTCAATTGATGCAATGGGTGGAGATAATGGCTCAAAAATTGTAGTAGAAGCTGTTTTAAATTACTTATCAAACCATAATGATGTAGAGTTTTATGTTGTTGGTAAAGAAGAAGAACTTCAACAATTAAAAGGAAAAGCAACTATTGTTGATGCTCGTGATGTTATGCAAATGGAAGATGGTGCATTATCAATTTTAAGAAAAAAAGAAACAAGTATGAACAAGGCTGTAGAACTTTGTGCTAATGGTATATGCGATGGAGTTGTCTCATGTGGGTCTACAGGAGCTTTTTTAACTTTGTCAACTTTAAAAGTTAAATTGATTAAAGGGGTAAAAAGAGCTGCTTTAGGAACATTTCTTCCAACAATTAATCCATCATCAGATGTATTGGTACTTGATCTTGGTGCTTCAAATGAAAATACTGGCGAACAAATTGCTCAATTTGCTGAAATGGGTGAAGTTGTTTATAGAAATTTAAGAAATAAAAATGATGTTGATGTTTATTTATTAAGTAATGGCAGTGAAGACAAAAAAGGTTGTCCAGAAGGAAAAGAAGCTTTTAAGATTTTAAAAGAAAAAGAATATAATTGGTTTAGAGGAAATATGGAAGCCAAAGATGTTTTAAGTGGCAAAGCAAATGTAGTTGCAACAGGTGGATATGCTGGAAATGTTCTTCTAAAGTCAATTGAAGGAACAGCATCCTTAGTAGGGAAAGTATTAAAAGAATCTTTACATATGTCAATTAGAACACAAATTGGTGCAGCCATTGCTAAACCTGCACTTTATGAAATGAAAAAAAGAATTAATCCTGCAAAAGGTGGAGGGGCATTTTTAGTTGGCTGTAATAAAATATGTGTTAAAGGACATGGAAATTCAAACGCTCAAACATTTCAAACTGCAATAGAGTTTGCAGTTGATATGATAAAGGCAAATGTAGTAGACGTCTTAAAGGAACGATATGAAAGCGAAAATTAATTGTTTAACAATCTTAAAAGAATATAATATTAAACCTAACAATGTGGAATTATATAATGAAGCTTTAACGCATTCATCATATGCTCATGAACATAATTTAGGAGAAGAAAAAGATTATCAAAGATTAGAGTTTATGGGTGATGCAGTTTTACAAGTTGTTTCTGCTGAATTGTTATATAAAAAATTTTCAAATTTTAAAGAAGGAGAACTTACAAAGCTTAGAAGTAAATTAGTAAGAACTGAGTCTCTTGCTAAATTAGGAAGAGAAATTCATTTACCAGATATGATGAATCTAGGTAAAGGAGAAGAAAAAGATCGTGGCTTAAAAGATAGCATAATCGAAGATTGTGTAGAAGCCTTTTTAGGGGCATTATATATCGATAAAGGTTACGATGAAGCGAAAATTGTTGCTTTAAGTTGGTTGAATAGACTTCTTCTTGAATTAAAAGAAGAAGATATTACAGATTACAAATCTATGCTTCAAGAACTAATTCAATCTGATAGTAGAGAACCATTAAAATATGAATTTTTAGGCAGTGAAGGAAAAGATAATGATAAAACTTTCTTCTTTAAAGTTACACATGATGGTGTGGTTTTAGGAAAAGGCAGTGGAAAATCAAAAAAAGCAGCTGAACAAGAAGCTGCTAAAGAAGCTTTGAATAAATTAGCAAAGTAGGTGAACTTGATGGGTATATTTAGTAAATTAAAAGAAAAAATATTTCATAAGCAACAAAAAGTTGAAACAGTAGAAAAATATGTTTCAGGTCTTGATAAATCAAGAAAAAATTTTGTTGATAAACTTGCTGAATTAAAAGCAAGATATAGAAAGATAGATGAAGAATATTTTGAAGAATTAGAACAAATACTAATTCTATCAGATGTTGGTGTGCAAACTGCAATTAATATTGTTGAAGCAACAAAAAATGAAGCAAAATTAAAAAATATTAATGATGTAGATGCAATTAACGAAATATTAGTAGATAAAATGTTTATTGCTTATGCTAGTAATGATACTATTAATACAGAAATTAATTTTTCACCAGATGGTTTAACAGTAGTTATGGTGGTTGGAGTCAATGGTGTTGGTAAAACAACTTCAATTGCTAAACTTTGCAATCGTTATAAAAATCAAGGAAAAAAAGTGCTATTAGTTGCTGGTGATACTTTTAGGGCAGGTGCAGTTGAACAACTTGGAATTTGGGCAGAAAGAGTTGGCGTCGATATTGTTAAAGGCAAAGAAAACGCTGACCCAGCTAGCGTTGTTTTTGATGGAGTATCAAAAGCTCAAAAAGAAGGCTATGATTTAGTTATTTGTGATACTGCAGGAAGAGTACAAACTAAACAAAATTTAATGGATGAATTATCCAAAATGAATAGAATTATTCACAAAGTAATTAATCATGAAGCAAATGATGTTTTATTAATAATTGATGCAACAACTGGACAAAATGGAGTTTTACAAGCTAAAGCTTTCTTTGATGCGGTACATGTTACAGGAATTGTTCTAACTAAAATGGATTCTACCAGTAAGGGTGGAATTATTTTAGCCATAAAAGATGAATTAAATATTCCTGTGAAATTTGTATGCTTTGGTGAACAATTAGGTGACATTGAAGAGTTTGATTTAGATAATTATTTATATGGATTGACAAAAGGAATGGAGGAAAAATAATGAATTTTGCTTTTTTAATTTTCTTTTTACTATTTCAAGTAATAGTAAATTATGTTTGTGGAATATTAATTCCACAAAATTCAATTGCGGGAATTGTTGCTTATTATTTAGTTACAAGTTTAATTATTGCATTTGTATGGGGACTTCTTTCTACTCCAAGAGAATATAGAAAAGAATTTTATAAACAACCAGGATTTCATAAAAACACATTAACTTTTTTTACAATATTAATAGTGATTGATTTAATTTTCTTTGGTATTAATTTATATGCATAATTTAGATAAAACAGAAAAAATAAATAATCTACTTGAATTATATGGTTCATTATTGACAAAAAAACAATATAATATTATGAATATGTATTATTGTTATGATTTGTCATTGTCGGAAATCGCTGAAAACGAGAATATTAGTCGAGCAGCTGTATATGATTTAATCAAAAGGACATGTAATCTTTTAGAAGATTATGAAAATAAATTAAATCTTTATAAAAAAAGAAAAGAACTAGAAAGTATTATTGTATCTTTACCAGAAGATATAAGAAAAAAAATTGAAAAAATCATTTAGTTTTAGGGGGAATAGTAATGGCTTTTGAAGGATTACAAGATCGTTTACAAGGTATTTTTAAAAAAATAAGTGGGCAAAGCACTTTGACAGAAGCTAATATGGATGAAATGCTAAAAGAGATTAGAATTGCTCTTTTAGAAGCTGATGTTAATTTTAAAGTAGTAAAACACTTTATAAGTGATGTTAAAGAAAAGGCTTTAGGGCAAAAAGTTATATCATCATTAACTGCTTCCCAAATGGTAGTAAAAATAGTAAAAGATGAACTTGTTGAATTGTTTGGTAAGGAAACAGCTCCTTTATCATTTGCTGCTCATGGAGTGTCTACTATACTAATGTGTGGTCTTAATGGTTCAGGTAAAACAACATCTTCTGGAAAATTAGCTAAACTATTAAAAAAACAAGGTAAAAATCCATTACTAGTAGCAGCTGATATTTATCGACCTGCAGCAAAAGAACAATTATTCACATTAGCTAAACAAATTGATGTTCCTTGTTTCTCTTTAGAAAATAAAAGTGCTGAGGATATAGTAGTTGCTGCCTTACAATATGCTAAAGAAAACAACCATGGTGTAATGATTATCGATACGGCTGGTAGATTACAAATAGATGAGCAATTAATGCAAGAACTTGTAAATATAAATAATTTAATAAAAGTTGATGAAAAATTACTTGTAATCGATGCTATGTCTGGTCAAGATGCCGTAAATGTTGCTCTTGCTTTTAATGAAAAAGTTAATATAACAGGAGTTATAATGAGTAAATTAGATAGTGATGCAAGAGGTGGTGCAGCATTATCAATAAAATATTTAACAGGTATCCCAATTAAATTTATGGCTACAGGAGAAAAATTAGATGATTTTGAAGTTTTCCATCCTGATCGTATGGCTGATAGAATTATTGGTATGGGAGATATTTTAACTCTTGTAGAAAATGTCTCTGAAAAAATTGATGAAAAAGAAGCCAAACGAACTATGAACAAAATGATGGATGGTAAGTTTGACTTAAATGATATGCTTGCTCAAATGGAACAAGTAAATAAAATGGGATCTCTTGCAAAGCTTATTAAATTTATACCTGGTATGCCTAAGGTAAGCAACGATGATTTGAAAAAAGCAGAAAATGAAATGAAAAGAGTAAAATGCGTTATTCAATCAATGACTCCTTATGAAAGAAAACATCCAGAAGTATTAAAAGCAAGTAGAAAAGTTCGTATTGCAAAAGGCTGCGCTAAAGAAGTTAGTGATGTTAATTATGTATTGAAAAAATATGAACAAAGTAAAGAAATGATGAAACAAATGAAAAATCAATTTGGTGGAATGCGAAATTTTAAATAATATTAAACAAATCAACTGTTAAGTAAAAACACTTGACATATAAAAAAAATATGGTAAAATAATTAAGGAAATATTAAAAGGAGGAATTTATATGTCAGTAAAAATTAGAATGCAAAGAACAGGACGTCATAAATTAGCAAGTTATCGAATTGTAGTTGCAGATTCTCGTTATCCTCGTGATGGCCGTTTTATTGAAATTTTAGGTAGCTATGATCCTACTACAAATCCAGCAACAGTTAAAATTGATACTGAAAAAGCTTATGAATGGATTAAAAAAGGTGCTACTCCTTCAGACACTGTAAGAACATTCTTATCTAATGCAGGTGTTATGAAGAAATTACACGAAGAAAAAAACGCTAAGAAAGGCAACTAATTGCTATGGAAGATTTAGTTAGAGCAATTGTTGAACCAATGATTTCTAACAAAGAAGCTTTAATGATAAAAACTATGCCATCAGCTGAAGATAATGAAGTTAGTGAAATAATAATAATTACTAACAAAGAAGACACTGCAAGGCTTATTGGAAAATCTGGCGTAGTAGCCAATGCTATTCGAGAAGTTGTTTCTGTAAAATCTCGTTTAGATGGTATTAAAGTACGTGTTAAATTTGAATCATACGATGAACAATAGATGAGTTTACTCATCTTTTTCTTTAATTATTAGTTTTATTATGCTACTATATTAATTATAGTAATGGGGGAAAATATTATGGTAAAAAGAAGAGAAATAGCACTATGTATAGTGTTTACTATCATAACATGTGGAATTTATGGATTATATTGGATAGGAAAAGTTCAAGATGATAGTTTATATGTTTCTCAAGAATCAGGAACAACTGGCGGAATGGTTGTTTTGCTTTCAATAGTAACATGTGGAATATATTATCTTTATTGGATGTATAATCTTGGAAAAAGAATTGATAAAATCACAGAAAGCCCTAATGGATCATCAAATATAATTTATCTAATTTTAGCTATATGTGGACTTGGAATTGTTAGTTTGTGTCTTGCCCAAAATGAATTAAATGCCAACGCAAATTAATAATTTTAAAACTAGATTAAAGCATCTAGTTTTAATTTTTTTTATAATAGCAATTATCAGTTGCATATATTTGATAATTATTTATAAAACTAATTTTATGATTCCATGTGTATTTAAAAAAATAACTGGACTTTCTTGTCCAGGATGTGGGGTTACAAGATTATGTTTAGCAATATTACAATTTGATTTTAATTTGGCAAAACAATATAATTTATTTTTATACTATACATTACCATTTATTTTATTTTTAATTGTATATTCCATTATTACCTATTTAAAAAACATAAAATTTAATAAAATAATTAATGTTTTATGTGTAATATATGTCATTTTATTATTAATTTGGGGAATAATTAGAAATATTTATAAAATTTAAAGGAGAAAGTATGCGAGTAACTCTAGGAGAAATTGTAGCACCATATGGCATTAAAGGTGAAGTAAAAGTTCTTTCATGTACAGATTTTGCTAAAGAAAGATACAAAAAAGGAAATAAAGTGATTTTAAATAATCCTAAAACAAATGATGAAATAGTTTTACAAATTGCTTCATATAAAAATATAAAAGGCATGGATGTTATTTCTTTTGTAAGCAAAGAAGATATTAATTTAATATTAAAGTATGTCGGTTATGAAGTTTTAATCGAAAGAAATGAGAAATTACAAGAAAAGGATAATTACTTTTATAGTGACTTACTTGATTGTGAAGTAATATATAATGATGAAAGTATAGGCAAGGTTATTAATATTATTGATAATGGAGTTCATTATCTTTTAAGGATAAAAAGAACTGATAAAAAGGACTTATTATATCCATTTGTCGAAAAATTTATTGAAAAAATTGATGTAGAAAACAAAAAAATATTTTTAAATCCAATTAAAGGAATGATTGAATAATGAAGATTACTATATTAACGTTATTTCCTGAATTTTTTCAAAGTTTTACTAATACTTCTATTATAAAAAGAGCAATAGAAAAAGGACTTGTAGAAGTAGAATGTGTAAATTATCGTGAATTTTCAACAGATAAGTTAAAAAGAGTCGATTATCCTCCATATGGTGGAGGCGCAGGAATGATTATTTCTTTACAGCCAATTGTAGACTGCTTAAATACTTTGAAAACTGAAGGGGCAAAAGTTTATCTTTTATCAGCAAAAGGCATGGTGTTTAAGCAAGAAATGGCACATGAAATGGCTAAAATTAACAATTTAATTTTAATTTGCGGACATTATGAAGGCGTTGATGAAAGAATTTTAAACTATATTGATGGAGAAATATGTATTGGTGATTATATTCTAACTGGTGGTGAAATAGGAGCAATGGCAATTGCTGATGCGATTATTCGTCTGTTAGATGGAGCAATAAATAAAGACTCAACGGTTGATGAGTCTTTTGAAAAATATAATTTGCTTGAATATCCTCAATATGCTTTTCCTAGAGATTATAATGGTGATGTTGTTCCAGATGTTTTATTTAGTGGAAATCATCAAGCAATTGATAATTTCAGATTTAAAGAAAGCATAAAGAAAACATTAAAAAATAGGCCTGAATTGTTGGATATATCAAAATTTTCTAAAAAAGAAAAAAAATTATATGCTTCATTAGAAGATGATACTTTCGAAAAAGAAGCTATTAAAAAAGCACATAAGTTTATGAAATAATACTTGCAATAATTCGAAAATTTTGCTATCATAAATAGCGCGTGTTATGCGCCTATTGCTCCGCTAGATTTAGTCACAAATACTATGAGCAATCAGTAAAAATATATGTATAAGGAGAAGTGATAATATGAATATGAAATTAGTAGAAGAAGTCACTGCTTCTCAAATCCGTTCAGATCTTCCTGAAATCAAAGTTGGTGACACAGTAGTAGTTGGTGTTACAATTCATGAAGGAAATAAGACAAGAACTCAAGACTATCAAGGTCTTGTAATCAAGATGAGAGGAACAGGTGCTTCAAAATCATTTACAGTTAGAAAAATTTCTAATGGTATCGGTGTTGAAAGAGTATTCCCAGTTAACAGCCCAATGATTGCTTATGTAAAGGTAGTTTCACACGGTAAAGTAAGACGTGCAAAACTTTATTATTTACGTAACTTAAAGGGTAAAGCTGCTAAAGTTAAACAAAAAATATAATAATGTGACTAAGAGTAACTTATGTTACTCTTTTATTTTACTATGTTTTGCTATATAATAATTATAATAATGCTTGCATTATTAATTTGTATATAAGGTAGGATAAATATGAACGCAAAAACTAAAAAAATTTTAAATACTGTAATTAATGTTTTTTTAATTTTTGCAATAATAATTTTACTAGCTTCATTTGTTTTTAAGCAAAGTTATTTAAACATAGTTGTTGAAGGGAATTCTATGAATCCAACCATTGAAAATATGGAAATGGGCTATATGAAAAAAACAAATCAAAAATCAAAAATAGAAAGATTTGACATTGTAGCTGTTGATGTAAGCAATAACGAAATTAGTAACTCAACATATTGGATAAAAAGAATAATAGCTCTACCTTATGAAAAGGTTAAGATTTCTGGTAATGAACTATATATAAATGATGAATTATTAGAACAACCATTTTCTATTTTAGGAGACACTAATCGTTGTGATTGTGAATATGAACTTGCAAATGAATACTTAATTGCTGGAGATAATAGACAAGCATCAGTTTTACCAATAAAAATTAGTAAAAATCAAATTAAAGCCAAAAATGGCTTTGTTTATAGAAAATGCTTATCTTATGATTTTTCAAATAATGTATGCACAATTAAAGGAGAAAAAGAGTGGAGAACGCTTCACTAAAATTATATGGAAAAGTGGTTAAAATACGTAATTGAAATTCAAAGCCTTGCCCAAGCAGGACTTTCCTATACCAATAATTGCTATGACAAAGAAAGATATGAAAGATTAAGAGAAATATCTGCTGAAATGATAGCAAATAAAACTGGCATGGAAATAGAAAATGTTAAAAATATATTTTGCAATGAAAAAGGTTATCAAACGCCAAAAATAGATACTAGGGCAGCAATATTTAAAGATGATAAAATTCTATTGGTTCATGAAAATAATGATACTTGGTCTTTACCAGGTGGCTGGTGTGATGTCTTGGAAAGTGTTAAATCAAATACAATAAAAGAAGTAAAAGAAGAAACTGGATTAGATGTTGAAACTTTAAAAGTTATTGCAATTCAAGATCGAAATAAACATAATACACCAGTTTACGCTTATGGTGTTTGTAAAGTTTTTATTTTATGCAATATTCTTGGTGGTAGTTTTATTCCTAATATAGAAACAACTGAAACAAAATATTTTTCATTAAATGAAATACCTGAAAATTTAGCAAATGAAAAAACAAATCTTGAACAAATTGTTATGTGTTTTAATGCTTATCATGATGAAAGTTGGCAAACACAATTTGATTAATAATTATTAACATAATTTTATAAAAATATACATGATTATAAATGTAATAAATTTATAATCTTAAAGGAAGTGAAAAACATGGCAGATAATAAAACAAATATCAATTGGTTTCCAGGACATATGAGTAAAGCCTTAAAAGAAATGAAAGAAAAAACTAAATTGGTAGATTTGATTATAGAGTTAAACGATGCAAGAGCACCAATTAGTAGTAGTAATCCTTTAATAAAAGAGATTATAGGAAATAAAAGTTATCTTAAAGTATTAAATAAATCTGATTTAGTTGATGAAGAAACTTTATCAAAATTTAAAAATTATTATCAACAAAAAAATATAAAAACCATTACTATAAGTGCTACAAATAAAAACCATGTTTCCTTGATAAATGAGGCAATAAGCGAAGTTGCTAAACCACTAATTGAAAAAGATTTAAAAAGAGGTTTAAAACCAAGACTTGTTAGAGTAATGATATTAGGAATTCCAAATGTAGGTAAATCAACACTTATTAATACCTTAGCCAATAGAAAAAGTGCAAGTGTTGCTAATAAACCAGGACATACAAAATCTCAACAATGGGTTAAATGTAATAATTATGAATTATTAGATACTCCAGGAGTATTATGGCCAAATATGCACGAATTTGATGTTGGAACAAAACTTGCTTTAATAGGTTGTATAAAAGAAGAAATACTACCTACGATGGATTTATGTGAATATGCATTTAATTATTTGCAAAAATATTATCCTAATGTACTTTATAATAAATATGGAGTTATAGATGATAATTTTTATCAATTTTTAGAAAAACTTGCTTTTGCAAGAAAACATTTACTAAAAAACAATGAATATGATATAGAAAGAACAGCAAAATTAATCTTAAATGATTTTAAAAATGGTAATATTGGAAAGATATGTGTTGATAGGGAGGCGTAGTTATGGCAAATTTTGAATATGAACAAACTTATTGGTGGAATGGAATGGAAGTTGTTGTTGGTCTTGATGAAGCAGGAAGAGGGCCAATAGCAGGACCATTAGTTATTGGATGTGTTGTTTTCCCACCATTTTATGATAATACTGAATTTAATGATTCAAAACTATTATCAGATAAAAAAAGAAGAATGCTTTTAGAACATATAAAAAGAGATGCGGCTTTTTATTGTACTGAAATAATAAGTGTTGAAGAAGTTGATCAATATAATATTTATGCAGCTACTCAACTTGGAATGGAAAGAGCAATTAAAAGAATTAAAGAAAAAGTAGAAGCAGTATTAACTGATGCAATGCCACTTCCACATATTACTTTTGCACCAGTTACCCCAATTATCAAAGGTGATCAAAAATCAGTAACAATTGCTGCTGCTTCAATACTTGCTAAAGTTACAAGAGATGATATTATGATTGAGCTTGATAAAAAATATCCAGGATATGGCTTTAGCAAACATAAAGGTTATTGTACACCTCAACATGTAAAAGCACTTAAAGAATTAGGATTTTGCAATATCCATAGAAAAACATATGAACCAGTAAAGTCGATGATCAAACATGATGAACAAATATCTTTAGATGAAATATTAGATAAAAACAAATGATAAAACTATAAGATTTAAGTTATTACAATTTATTTAACATAAATTTAAGAATAAAACTTATTCCTATAGTTTTTTCTTTCATTTTAAAAAAAAAATTAATACTAATAAAATGAAAGGAAATAAACAATGAGAAAGATATTATTATATTTTGCAATCAAATATGAAGGAAATTATGAAAAAATTTATCAAGCAATAAAAAATAAAGAACAAGTAAAAAAGGAGGAAATCAAACAAATTGAAAACAATTTAAAATGCAACTATATAACTATTATAGATCCATTATATCCATTAAAACTAAAATCTATTGTTACTCCACCTATAGTATTATTCTATTATGGAGACATTAATTTACTTACTCATTCTAATAATGTGGCAATAATAGGAACTAGGAAAAATAGCACATATGGTCAAGAAATGACGCAAAAAATAGTTGGTGAGTTAAAAAAATATCAAGCAAATACAGTAAGTGGACTTGCCATTGGTATAGATGGAATTGGCCATCAAGCCTCTATTGATAATGGAATTAAAACGATAGCAGTTTTAGGATCAGGCATTGATTATTGTTATCCAAATGAAAATAAAAGAATTTATGAATATATAAAAGAAAATGGTTTGCTAATATCAGAATATCCAGGAACGCTAAAACCAAATAAATCTTTTTTCTTAATAAGAAATAGAATAATTGCAGCAATTAGTGAATATATTGTTGTAATTGAGGCAAAATATAAATCAGGAACAATGAATACAGTTGCATATGGACTAGAATATGGAAAAGAAATTTGTTGTATACCTCATCTTGCAAATGAAGAAAGTGGATGTAATATGCTAATTAAACAAGGAGCAAAACTTATTGAAACGGCAAAAGATATATATGAATAAATATTTATTAATATAGATATATATTAATGATAAAATGAAGGTTGACAATCTTTTTTTTCTAAGTAAAATATTAAGAGCAAGAGAGGTGAGAAAATGATTTTAGTTATAGTAGAGTCACCATTTAAATGTAAAACAATTAGTAAATATCTTGGAAAAGATTATAAAGTAGTGGCTTCGATTGGCCATATAAGAGATTTAGCAGTAGGAAACCCAGATCATTATCTTGGGGTTGAAATAGAAAATCATTTTAAACCTATATATGAGATTAATCCTTCAAAAGTTAAGACAGTATCTTCTTTGAAAAAGTATGCATCTTCTGCTGATGAAGTTTGCCTTGCAACCGACCCTGATAGAGAAGGAGAAGCAATTTCATTTCATTTAGCTGAAGTATTAAATTTAGATATAAATAATACAAAAAGATTAGAATTCCATGAAATAACAAAACATGCCATAGTTAATGCCATTAATAATCCAAGAATTATCGATATGAATCTAGTACATTCACAAGAGACAAGAAGAATAATGGATAGAATTATTGGTTTTGATTTATCACATTTAATGCAAAAGAAAATAAATTCATTATCAGCAGGTAGAGTACAATCTGTTGTATTAAAAATGATTGTTGACCGTGAAAAAGAAATTAAAGATTTTAAAGAACAAATTTATTATTTAATAAAAGGAACTTTAACAATAGATAATAAAGAAATTCCTGTAACCTTATTAGATAATGATAATAAAGAAATAAAATTTGAAACCCAAGAAAAGGCATTAGAAGTTATTTCTATCTTAAAAGAAAAACCTATAAAAATTGAATCAATTGAAACAAAAGAAATGAAAGCTCATTCATATCCTGTATATACAACTTCTTCTTTGCTTCAAGATGCATCGATTCTTTTAAAATTTGATTCTAAAAAAACAACTCGAATTGCACAAAAATTATATGAAGGTATAGAACTTGAAAAAGGAAAAGGACCTGTAGGACTTATAACTTACATGCGTACTGATAGTGTACGTGTATCACCATCATTTATTTCATCATGTAAAAAGAATATTGAAGAAGAATATGGTAATGAATATGTTGGAGTTGCTAAAACTGGTAATGGAAATAAAGAAAATGTTCAAGATGCCCATGAAGGTATTAGACCTACAGATATTACAATAACTCCTGAGATAATAGCTAGCAAAGTAGGAGCAGATGAAGCAAAACTTTATAAACTAATTTATGTAAGAGCCAAAGCTTCTATGATGAAAGATGAATTATACTTACGTAAAGAGGTAAACTTTGTTTGTGAAAATTATCATTTGCAAGCTATAGGTGAAGAAACTACTTTTGATGGTTTTACTAAAGAGTATAGTAAAATTAGAGAAAATAAA
>CAKPXW010000026.1 GCA_934202505.1 uncultured Bacilli bacterium
TGTTATATAAGTTATATACTGAATCAAACCCCGCATTCATTAAATTACCTATTTGCATAATTAACATTACTGTTACTAAAGGTAATATTGAAGGAAGTGTAACTTTTGTTACAAGTTGAAATCTATTACATCCATCTATCTTAGCTGCTTCATAAAGTGATTGATCGATTCCTGAAATACCTGCTATATAAATAACAGTTCCCCAACCAACACCTTTCCACAATTCAGCAAGAATTAATATCGCATAAAAATAACTACTATTTGTTAAAAATGGTATTCTTTCTAAGCCTAGTGCAGCTCTAATGTTATTAAATAAGCCATCATCCACCATAAGCATTTGTTTAATAATTCCACCGATAATAACCCAGTTAATAAAATATGGTAAATATATAGCCCATTGTACAACTTTTTTAAATCTTTCATTGTGTACTTCATTAAGTAAAAGAGCAAGTATTACTGGAGCTGGGAAACAAAAAACAATTTTTAAGGCACTAATTATTAATGTGTTTTTCAAAGCCCTAAACATTTCCGGCCTTGTAAAAAACATTTCAAACCATTTCCAACCTACAAACTTACTTCCTAATATACCTTTTTTAGGAAGATAATTTTTCCAAGCAATTATCACTCCATACATAGGAACATAACAAAATAAAATAAAGAAGGCCATTACTACAGCTAACATTATATATATTTCTTTATTTTTTTTCATTTTTCCCCAAATTACTTGCCATTTAGTTTTTTGTCCGGCAATAATAGGCATTTTAGTGTCTTTATTTTTTCCCATAAACATCCCTTCTTTCGCACTAATTAGATAATGTGTTTACTTTAATATTGTTATTAGCATAATTTGAATTATAATGTATTATTTTTACAGCTTCTGATTTTAAGAAAGTATTACTTTCTAATCTTTGACCATTATAATTTATATTGTCTAAATAAACTTTTCCAGCTGTAGATCCTCTTTCTACACATAATCTAAATGCATATGAATATGCTCTATTTGCATATATATCTTTAAAATATAGATTTCTAGATGTTCCACCATCGGTTCCATTATCTAAATCATCAGTTAAATCAATATTAATTAAAGCATGATATGCCATAAATATTTCGATATCTTCAAAATGTATATTTTCCCATGTTGTTTGTCTTCTTGTTCCCATACAAATTACTAAACAACCTAATCCTTCAGTCCATGTTGCTAAAGCAAAACCTACTGTATTATGTCTAAATATAACATTATCAACATCTTTATTAGATTCATAAATACATCCATATGCTCTTGCTTTATCTGTCCAAACATCATTGTATTCATAAATTACATTTTTTGTTCCTTCTGATCCTGTTGATTTTACTTCAATTGCATCATCACCTGTTCTAACAAAATTGTTTCTTACAAGTGAATCTTGACAATCAGAAAGCATGATTCCATCAGAAAATGTTCTATAACCTAATATCATATTATTTTCAACTAAAACATTATCCGAGTTTGTAAAGCATACTGACCATGAATTAGAATTAATGGTAATAATTCCTGAATATCTAATATTGCTAACATTATTAAAATTAAATACTCCTTTATTTTTACCATTTCCTCCTTGAGAAGAAGAAAAATCAAAAATAGCTCTTCCAGATATATCGATATTATTAGTTCCAGAACTTCTTATCGCTGCATTTCGATCTGAATCACCATCTTTAAATACTTTTACATAACTGCCACTTTCAAAATATAACATAGAATTATTAGGAAGATTTATTGATGCAATTTCATAATTGCCTTTTTTAAAGTAATAAGCTACATTTTCATCTTTAAAAGTGGTCCCACTTAAATCATATTTTCCAGAATCGAACTGTTGAACTGTATATTCATTTGGTTTAACAAATTCTTCTTTTTTAGCCACATAAATAGTTAATGCTTCTGACACTTTTTTATCAAACGCAAAAGAAAAGCTTCCAAGTTTATCAATTGTTGCTGTAACTTTGTTGCCTTCCATTTTTGCTTCTATATTATGTTTTTGTGGTAAAACCACAACATTTTTATGTTTATTCTTTAAATTTAAAGTAACATTTAATTTGATATTTTCATCATCATCAACATCAATCCAAGCAAATGAGTGAACACTTTCTGCACAACGAGTAGAATAAACAGGAATATTTATTCCATTTATTGATAAATCATAATAAACACATTTTACTATTCCATTATCTACCGGATCATCATTGTTTTTACCGTCTTTTTTTACATCACCAGCATAAGAATCAATATTATTAACCTTAGCAATATTATCATATTCAATATATGAAAATGTCGATAAATTTTCATTATCTTGGCTATTTTGAGATTGCTTTTCATTTCCACAAGAAACTATATTTAGTGGAAGAAGAAAAAACATAACTATGTTTAAAAATATTTTGTTTACTTTTTTCATCAGTTTTCTCCTTAAAAGCAAGCATATTTCCTAATATTGCTATCAGGAAATATGCCAAAATTGTACTAGTTTATTTTCTTTTTTTAGAAATAATCATTGCACCAGCGATTGCTAATAATCCTAAAATAGATGTTGTAGCTGCGCCTTTACAACCTTTTTTAGTTGGTTTATCTTCGCTTGGTTTTGTTTCTGATGTTTTATCATCTGATGTAGATGGAGTTGAAGGAACTTCTGAAGGTTCTTCACTTGGTTCAACAGATGGTTTATCAGCTTTAGCATCAACAACAATTAAACCACCTTCAGCAACTTCAATATAATATGTTCCATCTTCTTCTGGTTCATATTCAATATCAAAGTTAGATACAGAATTAATTGTTACACCTTCATTTGCTTCAAGTTTAAATGAAACTAAATGTTTTAAAGAACTAATAGCATCTCCTTCAGTATAATCTTTTCCATCAATTTTTAATTCTTTAACATTTACTAATCCTTCTGTACCTGTAAATTTAACTACATATTTATAAGTTAAAACAACTTCCTTAAGAGAAGGATTAATTTTACCTGTTTGAACATAACCTTTGATTGTATTATTAGCAGCTTGGTACCAGAAAACTGGATAACTTCTTTCAATACCATCAGATGTTTTAGCTTTAATTTTTTCAGGTAAACCTCCTGATAAAATATCACTTATTGTATTAACATCTGTAATATCTAAATCAATAGAAGAAGCATCAAATTCTGCAATACTTTCAACATAAACTGCATCAACGCCTTGATCTTCAACTGTTGGCTTTTTACCTGCTAGAATGTTATCAACATTTGCTTTTGATAAAACGCAATCATAAATTTGTAAATCAGCAATATCACACAAACCAAACATGTGTGCTGAAGAGCCATAAATATTACATTGTGCACCTAAGCATAAAGTATAATCATCATCGGCATCAGAAGTAAGTTTTGCTTTAGGCATGATAGTTCTTTTTACTTCATTTCCATTAATGTATACAACATATTCATTTGTTAAATCATCAGCTGTAACTGTTACATTTGTCCATTCTAAAGAAGAAACATCATAATAATCTCTATTTTTTTCATTATATTGTTGTCTTTCATCAAATGTAGAACCTGGTGCATAAGAAACATTATTGATTTGCACCTCAATTTTATTACCCCAAGGCACTATTGTTAAACATGAACCATATCTTCCAAATGTCAATGCATATGCATCACCATATGCTAAAGAATTATCTGCTCTAAATGTAAATGATACAGTAAATGAGCCTACAATCATATCAGAAAAATCTTTTGATGTTTCACCAATTTGTGGTGCATATAAATAAGCTCCTGTGTTTTTAGAAACTCCTGAATCATATCTATCGCCTATGATAGAAACATACCCTTCTGTTCCATCTGTTTTTATTGTTAAAGCATCAGCATTTGGAGAATTTGATTTTTTATTTAAATCAAATCCGTGTGATGATGAATCCTTACCAGGATTTGATGCATCGTTGAATTCATAATGGGCAAAAGCTTCGATTACTGTTGATTCTTCTGCTTTAACTTCTTTTGTATTATTTGAAAGTGTAGGTAAGATAGCACATGCTAATCCTAAAGCACATACTTTTAATAAGTTTTTCATATTTTTCCCTTTCTATCTATAAATATAATCACTTGGATTTACTTTCATTGCTTTTCCTGAATTAATGTAGTCATTATAATCATCAACTATGGTTTGACCATTGTATGAACCATTATATTTCTTTACAAAAGAATTCCAAGTTCCAGAAAATGTTTTTGATACTTTATATAAATCATCCCATGTAAATGTTGTTGGACTATAGTTTTTATCATCTGAAGGATCATAATATCTATTATTATCATTTTTTTCAAGAATTGTAATTTGTTCTAAGAATAAGTCGTGGCAACCATCAATATATTCAGTATATGATTCTGTTGTTACACATGGATAATCAGAGAATAATGAACTTTTTTCTGATTCCTTATGACGAGAAACTATTACATCTGCATTTGTTTGAGTTTCACTCTTATAATGCATTGTCCATTCCACTAAGGCATATAGCAAAGTAGCTGGATCTAAAGAAGTAATTGCCGAATAAAAACCATCTTGATCTTTCTTTGTTAAATTTGTGTAATTTCCATCAGCATCTTTTGAATAATGAACTCCTTCTACACCATATTTTAATAAGTTGTACCCCTCATCACTTAATAAATAATCATAGAATTCTAAGCATTTACGAGTTCTAGCATTCGACATATTACCATTAATACAAAATCCTTGCCAGAATCCTTTATAACCAGGTCCACCATGAGTTCCATTTTTACCAGCTGGTGGTTCTATCATGGCAATTTTTGATTTAGCAGTTTCAATATCACATTTTTCTTTAGCCATTAAGCCAGATATTAAAACGTTATACCAATTATGAGCATACATCATACCCGCTTGGCCATTAGCAAATCTTGATTGCTTTTGGTCAATGTCACCTGTTAATGAGTCAATAGACATATATCCTTCAGCTATCATTCTTGTTACAAAGTTTGTAGCATACATTGAGCCATCTGTAATATCTGAAAATACATATTTATCATTTTCTTTAACAAATTGATTCCATCCTGTATCAAAAGCAATATATATCCATGCATCCATATCTTTATTTGATTCAGATATATATCCTGTAGTATCATCGATACCATTATTATCTGGATCATATTTAGTAAAAGCTCTTGCTAATCTATAAAATTGTAGTAAATCTTCAGGATTTTTAAATTTCCATTTTTCTCTAATTTCATCTGTTATTTCTGCTTTAGAAGCAACAATACCTTCTTTTACTAAAATATCATCTAATTTAGCATTTAAATTAGCTATCCAATCTTGACGAACATATAATGATTTTTCTAAGTGCCAAGTAGAAGGAATAAAATACATTTTTCCATCTGAATAGGAAACATTATGACGTAAAAATTCAAATTGTTTCAAATAATTGTAAATATTTGGATAATGTTCTTCAGAAACCCAATCAGAAATTGGAAGTAAATCTTCATTTTTAATAAATCTATCGAACAAATAAGAATTATCTGGTCCATTTGTCAAGAAAATATCAGGTAAATCTTCATCTGCTTGAAGCAATGTTAATTGTTGTTCAAAAGTTGCATATGAAGTATTTAATGCTTCTATATCGCAATTAATTTTACTTTTAATTTTAGAATAAACTGGTGTATCATTTTTTCTAGCATTGTTAAAATCTGCCCAGTCATTTTTAAAAATTGTGATTGATTTAACATTTTCATCATCAACTTCCGAATAAGCTTGCCCATCATTTGAAAAATTTGGACCTGTTCCTCCAGAACTATCATCATCGTTATTACATCCAACCAAACTTATTGACATAAGACCGGTAAATAATAATAGACTTAATTTATTATTTTTCATATTTTTCCTCCTAAATTATTATAAGAGCTCCTCTTAAAGATAAAAGAGGAGTTCTTATTTATCTAACTAAATTATTTTCTTTTCTTTGAAACAATTAACATTCCAGCAATTGCTAGTAATCCTATCATAGAAGAAGCCATCGCACCTTTACAACCTTTTTTAGTTGGTTTATTATCAGATGGGTTGCCATCTTCAGAACCACTTTCAGATGCTGTTTCTGATGGAGTAGTACTTGGAACTTCAGAAATAGTTTCACTTGGTGTTTCTGATGGAGTAGTACTTGGAACTTCACTTGGAACTTCTGAAGGTTCTTCACTTGGAACTTCTGAAGGTTCTTCACTTTGATCTATAGATGGTTCATCTTTTATAACTTTTACATCAATTGTAGTAGTTACTGTTGCTTTTTTAACTGTTGTTAAACCTGCATTAATTACTGAAGCATAACCTGTAACTGTTGCTTCATCACCATTAACAATAACATCTTCCCAAACAACATTTAATTCTTTAGTTGTATTGTCTGATAATGTTGCTTTAACTGTTGCTGTATTCATTGCACCTAAGATTTCTTCTGTGCTCATTTTGCTTGTTATTTCGCAAGTTGTTTTATCACCTGTAAATACTGGATTTGCGTCAATTTCTGAAATATAAGTTCCACTTACAATTGTAGTAGTTAAGTCATTAGTTACACCTAATACTCTTGCTTGTTCTGCTGAAACTGCAAAGTCATAAACTGAAACATTAGCCATATCTCCAATAAAGAAGTTTCTTGCATCACCAAATGTTCCATTTCCACCAATTGCAAATTGAGCTGTTGCAGAACTTAATGTATAGTTTGCAGGAACATCGTATGAATATTTAACCACACCATCAACATAAATTATAGCTTTACCACCAACTTCAAATGATAATACTACATTGTGGAAATCACTTGTACCAAGATATGCAACTTCTTTTCCCCACCATTGATTTGTATTGCCATCAACATTAGATAATCCTGTATTTTCATCTTTTGCAGAACATGCTGTAAATCTTAATAAATCTGATCCACTTGCAAATTCAAATAAGCACCATTTTGAAGCATCCCAATTATCCCAACCAAAACCAATTGGTTCAGACCAACTACCATATGTAGCAGTTGTTTTAATGTCAAATGATAATGTAAATGAATTTAATACTTCTGATAAGTCATTTTCTTCAGTTTTAGAAATTAAGGCAGCTGTTCCATCAAATGTAGCAATACCATTTTCAACTTTAACAGTTCCTTTTTCAGTTGCTTCGCTTGATTCTGCAACTACTAAATCATAATTACCCATTGAATCTTTTCCAGGATTTGTAGCATCTTGGAATTCATATTTAGCAATTGGAAGTAATGATTTTGCATTTTCATCTAATGAAATTTTCGCATAAGCTTTAACATTATCAGTATTTATTACACCAGATAATGTTCCTTCTAAATATGTTTCGCCCTCAATAGTTACAACATTGTTCCATGTAGCTTTAGCTTCTTTTGTAGTATCATTTGTCATAATAACTTCAATTGTTGATTCAGCTGGAGCATATGCTAACATTTGAGTAGGAGTTAAATTAGCAGGGATAACAATATTATTTGATAAGTCAACCTTAGCTGTTTTTACTTTTGAGTCTAATCCTCTATAAATTTCTCCAAGTTTTGTATATTGAGCCACTTGAACTGTATTCATTGCAAAATCATAGACTCTAACATTCTTTAATTGTCCATAGAAACCATTATAAATATTTCCCCAACAACTTTCTCCTCCAAGAGCAAATCTTGAACTACCATCTGTTGTTGTATAATTTGCTGGACATGCATAATCATATACTAAATTTCCATCAAAGTATACTCTTACCTTTTCTCCTGGTTTTGATGTTAATAATACTTTATGGAAATCATCCGATGTATGTCCTATTTCTTTTCCCCAAAACGCATTTGTATTGCCATCAACGTTTGATTTTCCTTCTACTAATTCACTTGCTGTTGAAAATCTTAATAAATCTGATCCACTTGAGTATTGGAATGTTGCCCATGAAGTAGCATCCCATCCATTCCAACCAATTCCACCAGGTGATGCCCAACTTGTATGAGTATTTTCATTTTTTACTTCAAATGCAAATGAATACTCTCCTTTTACATCATCTGCTAAGTCTGCTACATTATCTGCAGCTCTTAATCCTGCTGTTCTATTAAATGTTGCAACGCCATTTTCCACAGTAACTGTTCCTTCAGTAAGTCCATCATGGGCTTTTACTTCTAAGTTATAGTTACCCATTGAGTCTTTTCCAGGATTTGTTTCATCATTGAAATCATATTTAGCAATTGCATTAATTAATTCTTGTTCTGCAATATCTGCTTCTGATAAATATCCATTAATTCCATAAGCTATAGCTTGTGCTTCAGTAAATGCGAAATCATAAACTTCTACATTCTTTAATTGTCCATAGAAACCATTATAAATATTTCCCCAACAACTTTCTCCTCCAAGAGCAAATCTTGAACTACCATCTGTTGTTGTATAATTTGCTGGACATGCATAATCATATACTAAATTTCCATCAAAGTATACTCTTACCTTTTCTCCTGGTTTTGATGTTAATAATACTTTATGGAAATCATCCGATGTATGTCCTATTTCTTTTCCCCAAAACGCATTTGTATTGCCATCAACGTTTGATTTTCCTTCTACTAATTCACTTGCTGTTGAAAATCTTAATAAATCTGATCCACTTGAGTATTGGAATGTTGCCCATGAAGTAGCATCCCATCCATTCCAACCAATTCCACCAGGTGATGCCCAACTTGTATGAGTATTTTCATTTTTTACTTCAAATGCAAATGAATACTCTCCTTTTACATCATCTGCTAAGTCTGCTACATTATCTGCAGCTCTTAATCCTGCTGTTCTATTAAATGTTGCAACGCCATTTTCCACAGTAACTGTTCCTTCAGTAAGTCCATCATGGGCTTTTACTTCTAAGTTATAGTTACCCATTGAGTCTTTTCCAGGATTTGTAGCATCTTGGAATTCATACTTAGCAATTGGATTTACTCCTTTTGCTGTAGTTTCATCTGCCTTTACTGTTTTTTCAATATTTGGCATAGCCATTGAAAAAGATGCCAGTAAAGATAATGAAGCTAATAAAATCTTTTTTTCTTTTGCCATTTTTTTCTCCTTGTTCTAAATTGTTCACAATAAAACGCGTATAACAAATTTGTTATAATGTAAGCGATTACAGTGATTTATACTTTTATTTTATATAAAAAAAATAGTAATTCAATAATTTTTCTTTTAAAAAGAGCATTTTTTCTACCCAACAGTTGATTTTTTTATACAATTTACATTACAATAATATTGAAATAGAAAAAGGAGTAGCTATGATCAAAAAAGAAGAAATAGATTTGTTAAATAAATCACTTGTTCCAGTTCAATATTATATGAAATGGTTTGATGGAAATTTTTCAATGTGGCTTCATAGTCATGACTATTTAGAAATTATGTATGTAAGTTCAGGAAGCATCTTAGTACAATTTGCAAAAGAAAGTAATTTGGAAAATATAGAGACCATAAAAGTATCTCAAGGTCAATTTATATTTATTACTCCTAAAAGTTTTCATAAAATGGCAATGGAAAAAAATGGAAAAGCCTTTGTCTATAATATGGAGTTTACATTTGAGGAAAGTTCTAATGAAAAAATTAGATTAGCTAATAGATTTATGAATATTAATTTTCATAATTTATTTAATGATACTAAACTGAAAAAAATATTAATAAATGAAGAAGGATATACTCTTTTAAATGATATTGCTCAAGTTGGTACTTCACTTAAAGACTTAATAATTATCACAGAAAAGAATAAAAGCACTGATTATTTACCTATTTTTACTAAAGAAGCTGATTTTTTAATAGAAGTATCTGATTGTATAACTTATAAAAAAATGGGAGAAATATCTTATATTAGAAAAACTAATTCTTATATATTAGATAATTATCAAAAGAAAATAACAATTGATGAAATTGCTAATTATGTAAAAATATCTAAATACTATTTAGAAAGACAATATAAAAAGCAAATGGGACAAACTATTGCTAAATTTATTAATCTTTTAAGAGTTCAAAAAGCTCGTAAATTATTATTAAATGGTTCTTTAACTGTTACACAAATTGCTACAGAAGTTGGATTTTCCAATAAAAATCAATTAAATTATGAGTTTAAAAAAATTATTGGAACAACACCTTCTGAATATCGAAATAATCCAACAGATACTAATATTGATTTTAATAATAAAAATTGGAAGAGTTTAGCTGTAGACCCTAATACCAAAGAAGTATTTTAAAATTAAAAGGCTTAACCACCTATAAATTTTAAGTAGTTAAGTCTTTTTTTAATATTTAATTTTATAATTTCTTATTGCTTCAGCAATAACTTGTTCAGCAACATCAGCATCTTCTAATTCTTTTGATACTTTTGTTTGCTTTCCTTCAAGAGTTTTATATACTGTAAAGAAATGTCTTATTTCATCAGATACATGTTTTGGTAAATCATTAATTGAATTATAATCTTTATAAAATGGATCATTTACACATACAGCAATAATTTTGTCATCTGCTTGATTACTATCAATCATATGCATAACGCCAATTGGTTTACATTCTACAATAGTTAATGGAACTATTGATTCATTACATAAAATCAATACATCAAGTGGGTCATTATCTTCTGCATAAGTTCTAGGAATAAAACCATAATTTGCTGGATAATGTGTTGATGTGTATAAAATTCTATCTAATTTTAAACAACCTGTTTCCTTATCTAATTCATATTTACTATGGCTTCCTGCTGATATTTCTACACAAGCAAAAAATCTTTTAGGTGTAATTCGGTTTGCATCTATTGCATGCCAAATATTCATAAACATCCTCCTTTTTTCATTAAATTTGCTTGGTATAATTATAGCATTTTTGGTAAGTCGAGTTCAATAATTCTCAAGTTTAATTTAATTCTTTGCTTTTACTTAGTCCTTCTTTAAAACATTTAATAGTATCTGGAGTATTTTCTTCATCAATAATTAATTTATTTTTTATTTTATCTTGATAATAATCATCTGCATTAAACCAAATTGCCGCTTTTATTTGTCTTATAAAATCATATTTTGGATTATTATCAAATCTTTTTTCATTAAATAAATTAAACATTTCTTGAATCCATATAGCCTGTGATTTCTCATTACGATACATTTTCCCAGAAGCTTCACCTCCAGACCCACAACCAAATTCTGAAATAATAGCTGGATAATTTTTAAAATGTGGCATATTTTTTTGATATAACCAACTATACAAATTTTCAAATGAAGTTGGACCTTCGCCATTATTATAATCATAATATGTAAGCCCTAAAAATTGTACAAACTCTAAAGATGGTAAATAGCATAAATCTTCACCCCATGAGCAATATGGATAGCTTTTACCAGTTGGATTAAAAATATATAATAAATTATCGCAGCCTTCTTCTTTTAAGATATTTGCCATTCTTTCCCAAGTTAAAACAAAAATATCTGGATCTAATAAGGTCACTTGTCCGCAATAACTTACCCAATCGGAATTCATTTCATTGTTTACTCTAAATAAAATTGGTAATTTATATTCTTTTATGCTTTTAGCAAGTTTTCTAAAATAATTATCATATTTTCCTCTTAAAATATCAAACATTGGAGTATATCCATATAATCCCTCATTATTCGATGTTGTAAATTGGAGTGTAAATTGAATAACTTTTTTATTGTTAAATCCGTCGCCACCAGCAAGATCAAATGCATCTTTTAAAGGAAATACCTCTTCACTATCTATATGCCCTATATGGGTATATGTTGGTTCTATTTCGAATTTGTAATTTAACTCTTTTTCTTCTTTTTTTTCTCTATCTTTTATTTTACTATTTTGACATTGATCAACATACATTGAATGATTAAAAAATCCCCATTCAACATATTGTTGTTCATACATTTTTTTATAATATCTTTTTGTTTTTTCATTTAAATATGTAGGTAATTGAACTTTTAAAGTATCTACTCCTTTTTTTATGCCATATGGCATAAAAAATTTAATAGATTTTACAATTGCATCAAATTCATTGTGCATTTCTGTTTTAGATTTCATCACTAACAATGTGAATTTTTTAATTTCATCTTTTTGATGAATTATAGCAATATTATAATATGGCATTGAAATATTTTGATTATCATTAATTACAATTGAAACAATTTCAACTTCATAGCCCAAAATATAGTCAGCACATATAAATGGTTTTCTAGTATACTCTAAATTGTTTTGCTTAAAAAAATGCTTTATTTTTTCTTCTTTATTTTCTTCACCTTCAGCAGTTAAATAACGCATTATCCATTCATCATGATATACTTTCCAATTATTATAGGTATTTGAACTTTCCATACTTATAGTTAATTTTAAATTTTCTGTTTCATATTGAGTTCTATATTGACTAGCCATAAAATTTGGTTTTATTTTATTTTTAGTAGGTATATTTATTTGATATCCATTTGCAAGAGAAAGAATATCTGCACTATTATCTTGATATAAAAAATAATAAACATCTTCTTTACTAGTAATAGTTTCAAGAAGACTGTCTTTTAACTTTCCATCAATATAAATAGAGCCATACTTATATTTTTTATTATCTAATGGTAAATTTAGCACTTTAAGTTTTAAAATTTCATTTATATTTTCCATACATATAAATTCCTTTCGATAAATCAATTTTAACATACATTAAAAATTATTAATTAACATTTTTTGATAATTAAATGCAAAATATTAATATGTATATTTGTTAATTATTGTGATTTTATTATTAGAATTGCAAGTAAAAAACAAATTAAAAAGTTAACTGCAACAACTCCTAATCCAATCAAAATTTTTAATATTGGATTTTTTACTTGTTTCATTAAAATTAAATTGCTAAATTCACATAAACCAGTAATTGCTCCACCAATTGCTCCACCAACTAAAGGTGCAATCATACATAATGCTGGAACATTTCCCCAAATTATAAATAAAACTGCGCCAGCAATAGCAATTGTATATTCATACCATTTACTTTTTTCAACAACTTTAATACTTTTTGTATCAATTAATAATTTAACTCCTGAAATATAATTTCCAACTACTGTTATTTTTAAATTTTGATTTTCTTCATCAGTTAGTCTAAAAGACTTTTTTCCAGTGGCAATCGCTCTTTTATTATTTATATAAAGTTCTTTTTTTCCAAGCCAAAAAGATTCCTTATATACAATTTTTCCAAATTGTTCATCATTAATTACTTGTTTCATTTTAAATATTCTACCTCACTTGTTTTATATTAGCATATTTTATATTCTTATACAATAATCAACACACCTTTATATTAAATCAAGTTTTTTTATTTTTTCTTGATTTTTTTTATATTTTTAAACGCAATAATCATGTTTTTTAAAAAAATGTTGATTTTATAAATGAATAATATTAAAATATTTAGCATATTATAAAAGGAGTGTGGATTTATGGCTTATGATTTTAAAGATTTTGGTAAGGATTTATTTGATGATCGTGTCATGAAAGATCGTTTACCTTCTCCTATTTATGAAAGGTTTAAAAAAGCTTATAATCACGAAATGCCTCTTGAAGTTGATATTGCCGATGCTATAGCTCATGAAATGAAAATATGGGCTATAGAACATGGATGTACCCATTTTACTCATTGGTTTCATCCACTAACTGGTTCAACAGCAGAAAAACATAATTCATTTATTGAAGAGGATAATGGTACCCCAATTGCTCATTTTTCTGGAAAATCTTTAATTAAAGATGAACCAGATGCTTCATCTTTTCCAAGTGGTGGTCTTAGAGCCACATTTGAAGCAAGAGGATACACCTATTGGGATTGTGAATCACCAGCTTTTGTAAGAGGGCATGTATTATATATTCCAACTGTTTTTATTTCCTTTACAGGAGAATCCTTAGATACTAAAGGACCTTTATTAAAATCTATTGAAGCTGTTTCTAATGCTGCTTGCCGTGTTGTCAGAGCATTTGGAGATAAAACAATTAAAAGAGTTATACCTTCCGTAGGTCTTGAACAAGAATATTTTCTTGTTGATAAAGATATTTTTCTTAAACGTAGAGATTTATATTTAACTGGCAAAACATTACTTGGATCTATGCCTCCTAAAGGTCAAGAACTTGAAAGACATTATTTTGGTTCAATTCCTTCTCGTGTTAACGACTTTATGGAAGATGTAAACAAAGAATTATGGAATCTTGGAATTTATGCCAAAGCTGAACATAATGAAGTCGCTCCTGGGCAATTTGAATTATCTCCCGTCTTTAATAATTTGAATTTAGCAATTGACCAAAATATGATTATTATGGATGTTTTACAAAAAGTTGCTTTAGAACATAATCTTGTATGTCTTTTACACGAAAAGCCTTATGCTGGTGTTAATGGATCTGGCAAACATAACAATTATTCATTAGTAACTGATAATGGTCAAAATTTATTTGATCCTGGAAAAGATCCACATAACAATGTAAGATTTTTATTATTTACTTGTGCATTAATTGAAGCTGTTGATGATAACGCTTCTTTAATAAGACTTGCTTCATCAGATGCTGGAAATGACTTTAGATTAGGAGCTAATGAAGCCCCTCCTGCTATTGTTTCTATTTTCTTAGGAGATGCAATTGAAAGTATTTTTAAATCTATAAGTGAGGGGAAGCCTAATTCTTATGTAAAATCTTCTTTAAAAGAATTTGGTATGTCTACTATTAAAAATCTTCCTAAAGATAATTCTGACAGAAATAGAACATCACCTATTGCTTTTACAGGAAATAAATTTGAATTTAGAATGCTTGGATCTTCTTTAAACGCTTCTCAATTAAATGTCGTTATCAACACATCATTAGCAAAAGCTTTAGATGACATTGCTGATAAACTTGAAGATATGAAACACCGTCAAGATGTAAGAGAAAAAGCCATGGACATCATTGCTAATTTGTATAAAAAACACCAAAAGATTTTATTTTCTGGTAATGGATATAGTTTAGAATGGATTGAAGAAGCTAAAAAGCGTGGCTTATTAAATATAAGAACATTTGTCGAAGCTATTGATTATTTTAGTTATCAAAATAGTATTGATTTATTTTCAAAATATGATGTTTATACAGAAAAAGAAATTAAAGCCCGTGTTGAAGTAAAATATGAATCATATATCAATGTACGTACAATTGAAATAAAAACATTAACGGCTATGATTTATCAAAATGTAATACCTTCAGCTATTAAAGAACTTAATTTTATTACTACTTGTCCTAGTAATTTTATGTCTAAAACAATGTTTACTAAAGCAAGTAAATTATCTAAATTTATTGATGATTGTAGTGATGAAGCAGGTATTGTTGAAGATAAAATCAAAGAATTATCTTCAATTCATACTAATAAAGAAAAAGGGTTATTTATTTTAAACACTATTCTTCCTCTTACAGATAAATTAAGAGAGTGTGCAGATAAGATGGAACATTATATTTCTAAAGATAATCAACCTTTCCCAACATATGAAGAATTATTCTTTAAAATAGATTACTAAAATGGCATTAATTGCCATTTTTTTACACTTATTTTTTTAAATCTTTATGTTATAATTCAATTACTTTTTTAAGGAGTAAAGATTTATTATGGAAAATAGGACATATCTTTGTATTGATTTAAAATGTTTTTATGCATCTGTTGAATGTGTCAAAAGAAATCTTGACCCTTTTAAAGATAATTTAGTAGTAGCAAATCCAAGTAGAGGTAAAGGTGCAATATGTCTAGCAATTTCTCCAGCTTTAAAAAAATTAGGGGTTAAAAATAGATGTAGAATTTTTGAAATACCCAAAAATATTTCTTATATTATTGCTATGCCTAAAATGAAAGACTATATAAATATGTCAGCCAATATTTATAGTATTTATCTTAAATATATTAGTAAAAATGATATTTTAGTATATTCTATTGATGAATGTTTTTTTGATGTTACAAGTTATCTTAATTTTTATAATAAAGATGCCTATGGATTAGCAAAGGATATTATAAATGATATTTATAACCAAACTGGAATTTGTGCAACTGCTGGAATAGGCTCAAATATGTTTTTAGCCAAAGTTGCTTTGGACATTTTAGCTAAACATTCCAAAAGCAATATTGGTATTTTAGATGAAAATTTATTCAAGGAAAAAATTTGGCATTATACCCCTATAACTGACATTTGGAATATTGGTAAAGGAATTGCTAAACGTTTAAAAAAATATGATGTCTATGATTTATATGGAATTACTACTTTAAATGAAAAAATACTATATAAAGAATTTGGAACAAATGCTAAAAATTTAATTTTACATGCTAACGGCATGGAAACATGTACCATTAAACAATGTCATGAATATAGAGCCAAGAGTCATTCTCTTTCTAATAGTCAAATTTTATTTGAAGATTATACCTTTCAAGAAGCATTACTTGTCGTTAAAGAAATGGTAGAAATCAGCACTTTAGAACTTGTAAGGAATCATTTAATTACTAATCAAATATTTTTATCAATCGGTTATTCAAAAAATGCCATTAAACCAAGTAATGGAACAATAACATTAATAAGTTATACAAATTCATATACGGAAATATCGAAGCAATTTATTCTTTTGTATCAAAAAATAGTAAACATGAATGTTAATAT
>CAKPXW010000027.1 GCA_934202505.1 uncultured Bacilli bacterium
ACCAATTATAGGATCAGTTTTATTATTTTTAACTTCTTCAACTAAATTTCTTCCGAATTTGTCTAGAACGTTTTCATCTTGTTCATAATTAGGCATTTGATTCATAATATCACCTCATTTAGCACTCTATATCCACAAGTGCTAATTACATTATACACTTCTTTTTAGCACTGTCAATACTTGAGTGCTAATTTTTTAATAATTTTTTTTATTGAATAGAAAAATTAATGTATAATATATTGTATATGATAAAATCGCAATATTTTAAAAGATATCAATACTTCTTTAGTGAAAGGTAAAAAGAAAGATGGAAGAATTAGAAAATAATAAGCAATTTTTAATAGATATCTATATTAATAAATATATGGAAGAAATATTTTATTATTGTCTTAAAAAAACTAGCAATGAAGAAGAGGCAAAAGATTTAGTACAAGATATTTCTTTAAATGTTTTAATTGCTATACAAAAAAGTAAAATTGAAAATTTAAGAGCTTATGTTTATAAAATAGCTAACAATAGATATTCTATATGGGCAATAAAACATGCAAGATGTAAAAATATTATATCATTTGATGATAATTTTGAAATTACTAATGAAAATTTTGCTAAGGAAATCGATAATTCTAAATTAAATATATTAAATAGAGAATTAGCGTTTATAGAGAAAAAATATCGAAATATCATTGTAGAATATTATATAAATAATAAAAAAATTTCTGAAATTTCTTCTTTTTACCAATTAAATACCAATACAGTTATGTCTTTATTAGCAAGAGGAAGGGAAAAATTAAAAAGGGGAATGAGTATGGCAAGAAAATTCGGAACAAAAAGTTTTAATCCAGACATGATATTTCATGCAAGCAGTGGCTTTCAACCAACCAATTTACCAGATAGGGCAATGAATAGAAAGATTCCAATTAATATTTTATGTGAAGCAAATGATAATCCATCAACGGCTGAAGAATTATCAATGCAACTTGGAATAGCACTTCCATATATGGAAGATGAAATTAATTTATTATTAGATGCCGAACTATTAAAAAAAGTTGGTAATAAAAGATATATTACAAATTTTTTTATTGTGCCTAAAGAATGTAAAAGTAAAATAAATGATTTATGTGGTAATTATGTTTTGAAAAATTATAAGAAAATATATGATATTGCTTCAGAAATTTATTTAAAATATTTTAATATAGATACTATATATAGTAAAGAAGATATAATAGCTACTTTAATATTTTACTTAGATACAAAAATAATTGATTCTAGTTTTCCTAACAATATATTTTGCAAGTTTAAAAGAAAAGATGGCGGAAATTGGGGAATTATTGGCTATGAAAAAGGTGCTACTTCCACAGTTAAAGCTTTTGCAATTAGCGATTGTGTAACAGAAAGTAAACAAATAGTATTTGAAAATTATCATTTAGTTTATGAAGAAAATTCATTCGATAATAAAAGATATGAAACTTCTTTTTTCGATAATGCATTATTAGGTACTTTAAAAAACATTGCTATAAATAATAATGATGAAAATATAGATAATATTAAAGAATTAAGTAAATTAAATATTATCGTAGAAAAAAATAATAAGTATTATGTTAACGCTTTAATAATTGATAGAACTAAAAAAGAGAAAATAAATCAATTTTTAAAACAATCTATAGAATTTAACAATCTTTTAAAAATTTATAAAGAATGCATTGAAGAATGTAAAAAAGTAATAAAACAGTATGGCAATAAAACATTACAAGAAGATTTTGATTATTATTGTGCAATGCTTGCGTGCTTTAACCCATATTATTTAAATATTTTAAAAGAAAATGGATTATATAAAAACAGTTATAGAGATTTTGCAATATTTTTCTATTAAAATATAAAGAAAATAAAAAAAACTATTTTTTATATGTTAAAGTTACATATAATAATAGTTTTTTCTTTTATATAGTATATGGATGAAGTAGAGTTAAATTAATAACATTCTTTCTAATAGTATCTTTTAATTTATCATCATTTGGATTTTTTAAAATATTAGCAATCCATTTACCAATTTGATAGAAGTCTTTTTCATTAAAGCCTCTAGTTGTCATAGCAGCACTACCAAGTCTAATTCCTGAACAATATGCAGGTTTTTCATTATCAAAAGGAATAGCATTTTTATTGACAGTAATATTTACCTCGTCAAGTAAAACTTCAGCTTCTTTGCCATTTAAAGAACAAGCACTTTTTAAATCTACTAAACATAAATGGTTATCAGATCCGTTAGTTACAATTCTAAATCCTTCTTCTTTTAATGAAATAATTAACGATTGCATATTTAATAAAATATTTTGACAATAAGTTTTAAAACTTGGTTGTAATGCTTCATAAAAACAAATTGCTTTAGCAGCAATTACATGTTCAAGAGGGCCACCTTGCATTCCTGGGAAAACTCTTTTATCTAGTAATGAAGCATATTTTTCTTTACAAAGAATCATTCCACCACGAGGGCCTCTTAGGGTTTTATGTGTTGTTGAAGTAACAAAATCAGCATATGGCACAGGAGATGGATGCAATGATGTTGCAACAAGTCCTGCAATATGAGCCATGTCTACCATCATTAAAGCACCAACTTTATCACAAATTTCTCTAATTCTTTTAAAGTCTATAATTCTTGAATAGGCAGAAGCACCAGCAACGATTAATTTAGGCTTACATTCTAGTGCTATTTTTTCAAGGTCAGCATAATTAATTGTTTCGGTATTTTTGTCTACGCCATAACTTACAAAATTATAGTTCATTCCAGAAAAATTCAATTTGTGTCCATGAGTTAAATGCCCACCAGCATCAAGAGACATTCCAAGCACAGTATCACCAGGATTTAAAATAGCCATATACACGGCCATATTTGCTTGTGATCCTGAATGTGGTTGTACATTAACATGTTCTGCATTAAATAATTTTTTTGCTCTTTCTATAGCAATTTTTTCAATTTCATCAATATTTTGACAGCCACCATAATAACGTTTATTTGGATACCCTTCTGCATATTTATTTGTAAGTATAGATCCAGTAGCTTTCAAAATGTCTTTAGACACAAAATTTTCAGAAGCAATTAATTCTATATGATTTTGTTGTCTTTCATATTCTTTTTTTATTAAATTTTCAATTTTTGTATCTTTCATTAAATTCTCCTTTTTTTAAAATATTATATACTTTTAAAAATATCGGTAATTCGCGCCTTTTTATTAAAAAAGGAATACCAGTATTTTCTAAGTTATTATACATATTTATAATTTCTTCAATTGGATAAAAATAAATATTTTTGATGAAGCTATCGCCATAAGATTCATGATGGATTTTACTATTACTTACTATTTTACATAAAAAATAATGGTTGATATTTTTTCTATTTAATAAATTATAATAATCCACAATAATTCCTATTCTTTTAATAACCATACATTTTACGCCAACTTCTTCATCTATTTCTCTAATTATGGCTTTTTTATAAGATTCTTTTTTTTCTTTTCCACCACCAGGAGTCTCAATATATTTATAATTTCCAAAAATATCATTTCTTTCAATAATTAAAATACAAACATTATTATTCTTATCTAGCAAAATGGCTCTACTTATTTTCCTTTTTTTAAAATGATGGGTATTTAAATACTGATTATCTTTATAATATCTTAATAGCATAAATTATTCCTTATATAATTTTGCAAGGCCATCTTTTGAAGTCTCTTTATAACCTTTTGCTATATCAATTCCTGTTTCTTTCATTGTCTTAATAACTAAATCAAAAGAAATTTTAGAATTACTTGTTCCCATAAATTTTGCAAGTGTAGCAGAAGATAGAGCTTTTAATGCTCCCATAGCATTTCTTTCAATACAAGGTATTTGTACATAACCTTGTATAGGATCACAGGTAAGTCCTAAAGAATGTTCCATAGCAATTTCAGCAGCTCTTTCAATACCTAATATATCAAGCCCTTCTAAATAGGCAATAAAGGCACTTGCCATAGAAGTAGCTGTGCCAATTTCTGCTTGGCATCCACATTCTGCTCCAGAAATAGAACCATTTTCAACGACTAATACGCCAATTAGTCCAGCAACTAATAAACCTTTTAGTATTTCTTCGTGTGAATATGAAGAAGAATAATAACGAACAATACTTGGCAAAACACCAGAAGATCCACAAGTAGGAGCTGTTACTATTTCTTGCCCTGAGGCATTTTCTTCGGCTACAGCAAAAGCATAAGCACTTATTAATCTTTTTTCATGCATAGGTAGAGTTTCATTTTCAACTTTACTAGTATATATTTCATGTGCCTTTCTTACAACTTTTAAAAGTCCAGGAAGAGGCCCTTCTTTAATTAATCCATTATCAATGCTTTTCATCATTTTATGGTAAATAAGGTCCATATAATTTAATATGTCTTCATCTTCAAATTTTAAAATATAGTCAACTAAGGAAATATGGTTTATATGACAATATTTTTTAATTTCATCAAAGGTAGAATGAGGATAAATATTAATATTATTTTCTTCATCATGATCATTGATTTTAATAAGTCCTCCACCAATTGATACAATATAAACACTATCAATTAGTAAGTTATTTTTATATAATTTAAATAACATTGTATTTGGATGTGAAGTTGCAGTTTTTTTATCAAAAATTATTTTATGATTTAAATCTTTAAAAGATAAATTAGCAATATAATCTGATAGATGACCTTTACCAGTTTTAGCAAGAGAACCATAAAAAGTCATTTCAACATAATCAACTTCTTTGTAGTTTTCCATTACATAAGAAACTGCATTTTTAACTCCCATTGTATGAGAAGAAGAAGGACCAGGTCCAATTTTATAAAGACGTCTTATTGAAATCATATTAACACCATTAGTTATAAACATTATAACTACCCTTATACATTAAGTATACCACAAAAAATAATATTAAAAAATGAATTCTATTTACTATCTTTGTGAGACATTCTTTTAAAAAATAAAAATGAAAGAATTATTACTAATAAAGTAAATAAAATAATGGGTAAAAGAAAATAAAATAATTCATTTCCTTTTAAGGTATATTGTTCAATAATAGGATTAGTGTAATCTTTTATACTATGCGATGCTTTTGTTATTACTCTTCCTAAATAAACTGATGGATAAAAAGGCAAAAATTTACAAAATGTTTCAAAATTTCCCATTGTATCAAGAGGCATCCAAGCACCTCCTAAAATTCCTGATAGAGTAATAATAATTGAGGTGATTCCAGGAGCAGCTTTATCATTTAATAAAGTCCCTAATAGTATACCAAAGAAAATAAAAAATAATAAAATAGGTATCATTTCTATAATTAATAAAATAGAATCTACAAAAGAAAAATAGCCATCATTATTAAATAATGAAAAAATATAGCCAGTAAAAACACATAAAATTTCTTGAACAATACCAATTATGAAACAACATAAAGCATATCCTAAAATAAAATCTTTACTTTTTAAAGGAGAAATATATAATCTTTTTAAAAAGGCAGTGGCTTTATCTTTAGATATAAGTAAACTTACAAGTAGCATTACAAAAGAAAAAGAAAACATAATAATTCCAGGAATTAAAGTTTTTAAATTAAAATAAGAGAAATCGGTGTTTATAAAATTATTAATTACTTGGAATAATATTATCATAAAAATTGGCATTCCAAGACAAAAAATATAAATTATTGGGTCACGTATCATTTCAATAAAATTTCTTTTAGTAAAAATTAAGATTTTTTTCATATTGTTTGATTCCTTTCAATAATTTTAACAAAGGCATTTTCAAAAGTTTGTTCGCTTTCTTTGCTTTTTATATTTTCAATAGTGTCAATGTCTAATACTTTACCAGAAGAAAGAATGGCAACTTTATCGCATAAATGTTCAATTTCTTCAAGATAATGTGAAGTTAAAACTATTGTACATTTTCCTTTTAATTTTAAAATAATTTCCCAAAGCGAACGTTTAGCAAGCACATCAAGGCCTAAAGTCGGCTCATCTAAAAAAAGTACTTTAGGAGAAGTAATCAAAGCAATAGCTATAGATAATCTTCTTTGATATCCTCCAGATAAAGTTTTGGCTTTTTTATTTATAACTGTTTCTAATTTAAAAACATTTATTATTTCTTCAATTTTCTCTTTTTTATTAGCAATATCATATATATTAGCAAAAAAAACTAAATTTTCTTTTACAGTAAGATTTAAGGCAATTGCAGTTTCTTGAGTAGAAACATTAATGATTTTTTGGATATCATTTATCTCTTTATTTATTGAATATCCTTCAATAAAAGCCTCCCCAGAATCAGGAATTATAAGCCCTGACAAAATATTTATTAAAGTGGTTTTCCCTGCTCCATTAACGCCAAGAAGTCCAAATAAAGTGCCTTTTTCTATGGATAATGAGATATCATTACAAGCAATTACATCTTTATATTTTTTTGTAATATGCTCTATTTTAATGGAATTATTCATATTTTATTTCTCCTTCTTTTTTTACATAGTCTATAATTGCTAGATATTCATGAGTTAACATTTTATCTACTATATTAATATTCCAATTTATATAATTAGTAGCAAATTGACTGGCAATTCCATGAACATAAATCCATAAGGAAACATGCACAAAATATGCACTATTATAAGAAAAATTATTGTTTTGCATTATTAGTTTAATAGACTCTTTAAATGAAAAATCTTCATTATTAAGATTTATTTCTTTACTACGATCACGCATAAATAGAAATTTAAATAATTCTTTTTCTTCTATGGCAAATTTAATGTAAGTAAGTCCCATAGCTTTATAAGTAAAAGTTTTATTTTCTTTAATAGCATTTTCAATTTTATTTTCATAGATTTGCCAAGAAGCTTCTAATAGTTTATTTTTTAAGTCATCCATTCCTTTAAAAGAATTATAAATTGGTTGAGTTGAACATTTTAATTCTTTAGCAATACTTCTTGCATTTACAAAACTTATTCCTTTTTCTTTTAATAATTGTAAAGCACAAGATAAAATCATATTTTCATTTATTACTTTTTTTGCTGGCATAATTACTCCTATAAAATAACATATGTTATCAATAACAACTGTTATTTTATTGTAAATACTACTTATTGTCAATATTTAATTATTTAAAAAAAAATTAAAATAAAGTATAATAAATAAAAAGGAGCAAAAACATGGAAGTATGTAAGTTAAAACCAGCAACAAAAGACTATATTTGGGGTGGAAATAGATTTAAAAGTTGGGGAAAAGAATCTAATACAGAAATAATATCTGAATGTTGGGAATTATCTTTTCATAAAGATGGATTATGTTTTGTTGATTCAGGAGTTAATAAAGGAAAATACTTAAAAGATGTTGTAACAGCAAATGATTTAGGAAGTAATGTTACTAAATTTCCTTTTTTTCCAGTTCTTATTAAATTAATAGATGCTAAAGATGACTTGTCAATTCAAGTTCATCCTAGTGATGAATATGCTTTAAAAAATGAAAATTCTTTTGGTAAAACAGAAATGTGGTATGTTTTAGATGCTACTCAAGAGGCCAAATTATATGTTGGATTTAAAGAAAACATGACTAAAGATGTTGTATCAAAAGCACTAAATGAAGGAAAACTTTTGTCTTATTTAAATGCTTTTAATGTGCATCGTGGCGATTGTTTTATGATTAAATCTGGAACAATTCATGCTATTGGCAAAGGGGTTTGCTTAATTGAAATTCAACAAAATAGTAATTTAACTTATCGTTTATTTGATTATAATCGTATTGGAAAAGATGGAAAGCCGCGAGAACTTCATATTGAAAAAGCTTTGAAGGTTATAGATTATAATAAATATGAACCTTATAAAGAAGCATCTAATTGTCTTGGTGGTTGTAAATATTTTACTTCATATAAAATGGATAGTTCTATAAAAAAAATAGATGCACCAAATACTTCTTTTATTTCTTTTACAGTAATAGATGGTAACGGCAAAGTAAATGATATAGAAGCAAAAATTGGTGATACTTTTTTTGTTCCAGCAAATCAAAGTGCACTCTTATCAGGAAAATTTTCTTTTATATTAACTAAAGTATAGGAGGTTCTATGAAGTTTAATAATATATATATAATTTTTAATTTGCTTTTATTAACAGCATGTACAAATACTTTTCCATCTTCAAGCTTAGATAATGAAGATTCTATAAGTATAAGCGATAATAATAAAATTGAATCAAGTTTTATAAATTCTATTAGTAAAGATAGTGAATCATCAAATGACAAAATATCAACAGATAGTCAAGAAAATAGCAGTGTACATGAACATATATTTTCTACAAACTTTTTTAGCGATGAATGTGGACATTGGTATGAATGTAATTCTTGCCATGAAGTAAAAGATTACAATTATCATCAAGAAAGTGATTGGATAATTGATTTAGAACCAACCATTTCTACAGATGGAATAAGACATAAAGAATGCCTTGATTGCAAATACGTGATTGTAAAAGAAACAATTGATGCAATAGATGAAACAAAATATAATAACATTATACTTGACTATAAATATTCTTATGATGTTTCAGGAAAATATTCAACAGGTAATTATGGCATTTCTACCATATCCAAAATTGATTATGAGTATTACCGTTCAGGAATTTGTGATAATGATGATTTTATTACCTTACTTCCTGGATATGACTCTTCTTTTCTCGGGGGTAGTTTTGCAAATTATGATCCTATAAAAGGAATTTATGCTATTACTTTAAATTATACTAGTAACCTTAATGCCAAATTATATTTTGGAAATACTAAACTTTATGAAAATGAATTTGATATTCCAGCAAGTGTTGATTCATATCTCGAATATACATTTTATTTAAATAAATCAAATATCAATTATTTTATGATTGAAACAGGAAATTCTATATTAAACATTAACAATATAAGCATAAAATATTCAAATAATTCATCGCTTGATGATTTTGATTTTATAAGTTGCGGAGAAGGTTTATTTAGAATAAACCCTAATACTTATAATGATACTTTAATTTCAGGCGTTTCTAAAATTTCTATGCCAATAGAAGTAAGTTATGAAAATGATGCATATAAAATAATAAAAAGTAAGACTTATACTTATTATTCATATGAAAGCATTATGCAAGATAATTCACTTGCTAAAGATGCAACATATACAAATCCAATTGATGTAGCAAATTATTTTATTGCCTTTAAAACTTGGCCGTGTAATTATTATCCATATACAAAAAATATTAAAGATTTAGCAGGAAATTTTGATCTTTATACTGCTCAAGATATTTTTCAAAAAGATTTTCGTTATGTTTCATACTATACAAGAACAGATGGATATGTAAATTATGTTCCATATGCCAAAGGGGAAAATGGATTACCAAATTATTATGAATTAGATATTGATTTAGATGGTTCGTATTATAATGAAGATGGTTCTTATACAAGAGGTGTAGGAAGATTAGTTTTATTTGCAGATGGCTTTAAAGAAAAAGGATATGATAATTCTCCAGTTGCAATTTATACTGATGATCATTATGATACTTTTCAAGAATATTACAATAATGGTCTATTTTCATATCGTTTTAATGCTGCATATAGTTACACTCCAAGTAATAGATGCAAATATAAATACGGTATAACCAATACAATTAATTAAAAAAATAGTTAGCTTACTAGGCTAACTATTTTATTTCAAATGAATTATGGCAATAATTACAAGTATATTTTCCATTTGTGGTTTTTATAATTTGGGCACCACAATTTGGACATTTTATAGTTTGTAAAGTTTCTTTCTTATCAATTTTTTGAAGATGACTATTTTCAACTAGGACATAACCAGTAATGTATCTTTTTTGTAATAACTCTTTAACTTCATTTACCATATTTTCTTTAGGAACATTAAAGTTAGAAGCTAATAATTCAATATCAAGAATTCCATCGTTTTTAATAGCAAGTGCTAAAGAGTTTAATCTTTTTTTATTAGCATATGATATCCAAAACATTGGGACACCATAAAAGCAAAACACAGCTATTACAATGCTAAAAATCATTAAAATTTTATTAATATTTGCTCCAATAATTATTCCAGGAATAGATAAAACTCCAAGAAATGAAAATAATAAAGCTAGAAAGAAAGATGCTTTGACATTTTTCATAATAAGACCATCTCCTTGTCTTAAAAATATTTTAGCATAAAAATAAAATAAAAAGCAAAGAAAATCACTTTTTTGCTTTTTAAAATGCTTTTTTAAGGAAGTTTAAAATAAGTTTCATCATCAACAGATTCTAGCCATTCTGTGTATGCTTTTTCATGAGGTATTTCAATGGCAATATGAGAAAAATAAGAATCCTTTTGGGCTCCATGAAAATGTTTAATGCCAGGAGCAATATAAACAACATCTCCAGGGTTTAATTTTCTAACTTCTTTTCCTTCTTCTTTATAATATCCTTTACCATCTACACATAAAAGAATTTGGCCACCATAATGATGAATATGATAATTATTTCGACATTTTGGTTCAAAAGTTACATTAAATGCTTTAACCTCAATAAGATTTAAAGAGTTTAAATAACTTTTACCAATAAAGTATTTACTAAAATCACTATTTTCTTTACCAAGCCCAAATAATGGTGAAAAAGTAGAGGCTTCATTTTGATAAACTTCTTTTACATATGCAAATGCTGCCCAAGCATTTGATCATCCTACATAAAATGCTAAATGTGTAACGATTTGTACCATTTCGTCTTTACTAACACCATGATTTTTAGCGTTTTCAATATGATATTTTAAGGAATTATCAAAAATTCCTTTGCTAATTAAGGCGGTAATGGTAACTATGCAACGTTCTTTTATAGCAAGATTAGAGTTTTCCCATACTTTTCCAAATAAAACTTCATCATTAAAATAAGCAAAATCAGGTGCTAAATCGCCAAGCCTATCTTTACCAGCTGTTTGTTTCATACTACATACTCTCCTTTAATATTTCTTTTATTTCATCTTTGGAAAGAGTTTTATATCCTGTATCTGAAATGAATGTTCCCTTAACAATATCATCAAACATTGCTTCAGTAACATTTAATTCTTTAAGATGCAAAACCACTCCAATTTCTTTCATCCATTGTTCAAGTTTGTCAAGTCCTTCAAGGGCTATTTGAGTATCAGTTTTGTTACTATCATTAACATTCCAAACATTTTTGGCAAACTTTACAAATTGATTTAACCCATAAGGTAAAATATGATGATAATATGCAAGAGAAACAGCAGATAGTGTCATACCATGAGTAGCATTACTACAACCACCAATAGATTGTCCTATCATATGTACCATCCAGTCTTGTGGCTTGCCTTTTCCAACTAATGTATTTAATGCCCAAGTAGAACTCCACATAATATTACTTCTTGCTTCATAGTTATTTGGCTCTTTGATGGCAATTTTTGAAGAGTTTATTAAACGTCTCATTAAACCTTCCATTAAATAATCAGAAGTGGAATCATCTGCTCCTGAAAAATATTGTTCCATAATGTGTGACATAATATCAAAAAATCCAGCCACCATTTGATAATGAGGAACAGTATAAGTATATATAGGATTTAAAATGGAGAATTTAGGAAAAACTTCTTCATTGAAAACATGACCAATTTTTAATTTGCTTTCAGGATCAGTAATTACAGCACCACCATTCATTTCGCTTCCTGTGCCAACCATAGTTAAAATACAACCAATAGGAATGATTTTGTTATCAACATCTTCCATTTTTAAATAATATTTTTCCCAAGGATCTTCTTTACAATGTGTAGAAACGGAGACAGCTTTAGCATAATCAATAACTGATCCTCCTCCAATGGCAAGGATTAAATCCACATTATTTTCTTTAGCAATTTTGCATCCTTCATATAATTTATATTTAGTAGGGTTTGGCATAACATTAGCATCTTCGAATATTTCTTTGCCATTTTCTTTAAGAATTTTAATTACTGAATCATAAATTCCATTCTTTTTAATTGAACCACCGCCATAAATTAATAAAACTTTTTTTCCATAATTTTGAAGCTCTTGATTCAAATAGCTTAGTGAATTATCACCAAAATATAATTTTGTAGGATTAGAATAATAAAAATTACCTAACATAATATTTACCTCCAAGGATATTGACAATCTTTAATTCATTGCCTAATATAAATATAATACCTAAAGGTAACTTTAGGTCAAGCGCTTTTTGAGGAGATTTTATTATGGAGTACAATATAGGACAAATTTCAAAAATGTTTAATTTATCAATTTCAACGATTAGATATTATGATAAAGAAGGATTACTACTAAATCTTGAAAGAAAATCAGGAATAAGAAAATTTACAAATCGTGATGTGGAAACTTTAAGAGTTATTGAATGCTTAAAAAAATCCGGCTTAGAAATAAAGGAAATTAGACATTTTATGGAATTATGTCAAAAAGGAAGTTCTACTTATCAAGAAAGAAAACAAATTTTTGAAGATCAAAAAAAGATTGTTTTAAGTGAAATTGAAAGATTAAAAAGTACCCTTGATATGTTGAATTTTAAATGTTGGTATTATGAAATGGCAATTAAAGATGGTAATGAAAATCATTTAAAAGAAATAATACCAAATGATTTGCCAGAAGATATAAAAGATATATATAAGCGTTCACATAATATTTGATTTATTTTTTAAGTATTATATGAATTGTTTTAGTTTTATCTTTTTTTTGTTTAAAAAATAATTTTTTTATAGCAAAAGTTATAGCAATACAAATAGGAAAAAAAGGTGTAAAAGGACCTGCCCAAAAGGCAATATAAGAAGTTGCAATTATAGCAAGACTTGATTTTTTTAATATAATTGATAAAAAATAAAAGCCATAGGCAGGAAAATACATAACAAGTAAAACAACAATAAAAATAATGATTGTTTTAATATCTTTTAATTGGACAAGTATGTTTTTTATAAAATTTTTAAATTTTTTAATCATTATATTTATCACCTTTATAATTATAGACGATTTAAAATAAAATTTTTATTAATTAAATAAGCAATAAATCATTTATTACTTATTTAATATTATAATTTTTAATCTTTAAATTTTTCTTGTTTTTAATAATAAATGTCTATATTAATCAAAAAATATGACAGTTAATATAAAAATGTATAGAACATAAATAGAAAAATTAAAATAAATCTATACAATAATTTTTTTTTAATATATAATATTTAAAGGTTAGATAGAACTAACCAAAAAAAATTTATAAGCAAAAGTGGCATCTTTACAAGTGATTTCAATGCCATAAAAGTTGATAAAACTTATAAAATTATGTAGTAGATTAATTTAATAGAACTATTATACGTTTATTTATTGAAAGGTAAACTTAAAATGATTTACTATATAAAGTAGTTTAAATTTATCTTCAATTTTTTTTATTAATTTATTTAACTCAAATTTAAATAAATTAGTTATTGTATCTACTACATATTAGAATTCCACCACACTTAGAAGTTTGAAAGGATTGTATTATATCAATGGTGGTAACTGTATAATACGCGGTAAATTTTATGAATGAAGAATACTATGAATCATTTAAAGGTAAAAAATGGAAAGAGGATATTGATGTACGTGATTTCGTTATCAATAACTACACTCCATATGATGGGGATGCATCATTTTTAGAAGGACCTACAGAAAACACTTCAGCTCTTTGGAATAAGTTACAAGAACTTCAAAAAGAAGAAAGAGCAAAAGGTGGAGTTTTAGATATGGAAACAGAAGTTGTAAGTTCTTTAACAGCATATGGACCAGGATATCTAGATAAAGATAAAGAAGTAATCGTTGGATTGCAAACAGATAAGCCATTAAAAAGAGCATTTATGCCATATGGTGGTATAAAAATGGCTGAACAAAGCTGTCAAATGTATGGCTATCAACCAAGTGAAAAGTTACATGAAATTTTCACAAAATATCATAAAACACATAATGATGGAGTTTTTGATGCGTATACTCCAGAAATCTTACATTGTCGTCATAATAAGATTATAACTGGGCTTCCAGATACATATGGTAGAGGAAGAATAGTAGGTGACTATAGAAGAATTGCTCTATATGGTATAGATTACTTAATTGAAATGAAAAAGATTGATCTTATGAATACGGATGATGGAGAAATGATGGAAGAAATTGTTCGTGATAGAGAAGAAATTTCAATGCAAATAAAAGCATTGAAAGAAATTAAATTAATGGCTCAATCTTATGGATATGATATTTCAAAACCAGCAAGAAATGCTAGAGAAGCTTTTCAATGGCTATATTTTGGTTATTTAGCAGCTATTAAAACTCAAAATGGTGCTGCTATGTCAGTTGGAAGAATTTCAACTTTCTTAGATATTTATATTGAAAGAGATTTAAAAAATGGTGTTTTAACTGAAAAAGAAGCTCAAGAATTAGTTGACCAAATAGTTTTAAAATTTAGAATGGTTAAATTTGCTCGTATTGAAAGTTATAATAATTTATTCTCAGGTGATCCAGTATGGGCAACATTAGAAGTTGGTGGTATGACTTTAAATGGAAAAAGTATGGTAACAAAAAATGATTTCAGATTTTTACATACTTTAGAAAATATGGGGGCATCACCAGAACCAAACTTAACAGTATTATATAGTTCTCAACTTCCAAAGACATTTAAAGATTATTGCGCTCATATTTCTATTCAAACTTCATCAATTCAATATGAAAATGATGATGTAATGAGACCTGTTTGGAAAGATGATTATTCAATTTGCTGCTGTGTTAGTGCAACAGAAACAGGCAAAGAATATCAATTCTTTGGTGCTCGTGCTAATTTAGCAAAATGTTTATTATATGCTATAAATGGTGGCATTGATGAAAAAACTGGTGAACAAGTAGGACCAAATTATAGACCATGTGAAGGTGAATATTTGGAATACGATGATGTATTAAACAAATATAAAGATATGATGAGATGGTTAGCAAAAGTATATGTTGAAGCATTAAATATCATTCACTATATGCATGACAAATATTACTATGAAGCAGCAGAAATGGCATTAATTGATTCTCATCCTGAAAGATCATTTGCAACAGGAATTGCTGGATTTTCACATGTTGTGGATAGTTTAAGTGCTATCAAATATGCTAAGGTTAAACCTATTAGAAATGAAAAAGGAATTGCTGTTGATTTTGAAGTGGAAGGAGATTTCCCACGTTATGGTAATGATGATGATAGAGCTGATGAAATAGCTATACATCTATTAAAAACATTTATGGATATGATTGCTTCAAGAAAAACTTATAGAAATTCAAAACCAACAACATCTATCCTTACAATTACATCAAATGTAGTTTATGGAAAAGCAACAGGTTCATTACCTGATGGTAGAAAAGCAGGAGAACCATTATCTCCAGGTGCAAACCCAAGTTATGGCGCTGAAAAGAATGGATTAATTGCTTCTTTAAACTCTTTAACAAAATTACCATATGAATATGCTTTGGATGGTATTTCAAATACTCAAACAATTAACACAACATGTTTAGGACATACAAATGATGAAAGAGTTAACAATTTAGTTAATGTTTTAGATGGTTATTTTGATCAAGGAGCTCATCATTTAAATGTTAATATTTTCGGTAAAGAAAAGTTAATTGATTGTATGAACCATCCAGAAAAACCTGAATATGCCAACTTTACAATTAGAGTATCAGGATATGCAGTAAAATTTATTAATTTAACTAAAGAACAACAATTAGATGTTATTGCAAGAACATGTCATGAACACTTCTAATAATGTATATGTAAATTCTGATAAATTTGAAAGTTTTGGCTTAGTTGATGGTCCAGGAGTAAGATGTATTTTATTTGTTAGCGGATGTCCACTTAGATGTTTATATTGTCATAATCCTGAAATGCAAAATCCAAATTGTGGTACAAGAATTACACCTCAAGAAGCTTTTAATAAGATAATTAGATGTAAAGCATATTGGGGTAAAAAAGGTGGAGTTACCATATCTGGAGGAGAGCCACTTCTATATTTAGATTTTTTAATTGAATTAGGAAAATTATTAAAAAAAGAAAATATAAACTATGTTATTGATACTTCATGTGCAACATTTTCTATGGATGCTAATTATTTAAAAAAATTTGATGAATTACTTTCATTAGCAGATTTATTTTTGCTAGATTTAAAGGCACTTGATCCTACATTACATAAAACCATTACTGGTAAAGATAATAAAAATATCATTGAATGTTTTGAATATTTATCTGCAAAAAACTTTCCAATTTGGATAAGATATGTACTTGTTCCAGGATATACAGATGGAGAAGCAACACTTAAAGAAAGTTCAAAATTCCTAAAGAGGTTTGAAAATATCCAAAGACTTGAAGTTTTACCTTATCATACTCTTGCTATTCCAAAGTATTCCGAATTACATTTAGAATATAAGTTAAAAGATGTAAAAACACCTAAAAAGGAAGAAATAGAAAGAGCAAATGAATTAATTGATAGTAAATATTTCGCTGGATATTTAAAATAAAAACTTTCGTTAAATTTAACATGTATAATAAAAGAAAAAGATAATCAGATATTAT
>CAKPXW010000028.1 GCA_934202505.1 uncultured Bacilli bacterium
GGCTTTTATAATATTTATATCCTGATTATGGTAATAAGTAGCAATACATGCTCTTACAAATACAACAAAAGGCCATCTATTACACCTATTAGCTTCTTTTAAAAAGCTAGGTCCTAAATAACCATCTTCATCAGCATTTGCTATTACATTATAAATAATTTTACTAGTTTTATCATATAAGTCTTTATCATTTAAAAGTTTTGCTAAAGTGGCTGCTCCATCAAGCCAGTAAGCGGTTTGCTCAAAAGGGACCCACTTCCATAATGGATCCATTTTATTTATTTCATCTAGTGGATATTTATCCCATGAATAAGAAATATAAGGCTCTAAAGCATTTCCAATATTTCCGGTTAAACCTTCTTTTTGCTTTATTAAAAATTCTTTTATCCACCCATCTAAGGTTAAGATAATTTTATTACTACTTAAACTATTCATAAACTACTTATTAGAAACAACTAGAAGTCCGTTAGCAGGAACACTTAAATAAGCAACCTTATTTGAGGCATCAATTTCTTTAAATGATTCAAAAGGCAAACAATTTCTATCTTCTGGGATTAAAGACTCCGTTACTTTATAACAATTCATTGTAGAAAGTGCGGCATTTTGATTTACAATTGCAATTTTTTTTATTTCATTAGAAGTATTAGCAATCATATATGACCATTTGTTTTCTTCAAGTTCAAAAGCCACAGCTGTTAAGTCACGATCAATATCAGCATATGGTCCTATTAATTCTTGATCAACTTTATAAGCATAAGCGCCAGTATCCGTATATTTGCAAATCAAACGATAGAAATAAAATTCAGGATGAGCTGCCCAAGAAATATAATTTTCATTTTTAAGATTAGAATCTCTATACATCCATAATCCCATTGTATGAATATATGAACCAAATAAACAATCACCTAAAATATAATGGTCAAAAGCTGTAACTCCTGCTTTAGCTGCTTCTATACAAAATCTTGAAATATACAATCCTGCAGAATAATCATCAATATCCGTTTTATTTACCGCATCTACAAAGTGTTTCCCTTGACAAAATTCACTAATCGCAAAATCTTTTTTATTATATTTTTTCATAACAGCTATCATTTCATCAAAGTAAGTTTGGATAGATTCATTAACGCAACGATAATCCCACATATACTTACCAACTGCACAAATATCAAATATGTCTTTTACTGTATTAAATTCTTCATCGTAAAACTTTGGATTATCCCCACATTCTGATGTTCCAAAAAATTTAACTTTATCTCTCAACCCATCTTTTCTTAATTTTTCATCTATTTTTTTACAACTTAATACATAATCATCCCAACTTTTTACTCGATTTTCATCAAAGAATGATTCAGAAACATTAGATATACCATAGATACATGTATATCCTTTTTGGTTAATAAGTAAATCTAAGCAGGCACTAATATTTTCAGCATATTCATCATAATCTTTAGGTCCTGTTACCCAGCAATCTTTTAAAGAAGCAGAATCATTAGCTAGCCAACTTTGTGTATACTTTCCATCATATGATTTAAACCAATGCCAACAACCACTTAAACTTAAATCAACCTTAATATCATATTTTTCACAAATATTTAATACTTTATATAAAGCTTTCATTTCCGCACATTCAGTGTCTACACCCTTTGCATTAAAATCGAAACTATCAGCATTTTCATTATCATTTTCACGTTCTAAAAATTCAGGAAAATATTTAATACGTGTATACTTTAAATTCATCTCAGCAATTCTTTCTTCCCAAATTTTTTCATCTTCTTCACTCATAGCATTTTGTGGCATAAAAATATCTGTATCCATTTGCGCCCCAAAACCAACAATAGGATTTTCATTTTTAGTAGTAACGTCAAAACGCGTATAACCATTTTTTACTACTATTTCACTTTCTGTTGTTGAATTTGAGGAATTAGAAGCACTTGAACTTGTATTGTTTCCACAACTTGCTAAAAGGAAAATGGATAATAATAAAGAAATATTTTTTTGCTTGTTTTTCATATGAACACCATCCTTTATTTTTTATTTGATAATACAATTATGCCATTTGCTGGTATTGAAACATAACTAACTCCATTTAAAGTTTCAATATCTTTACTTTTTTCAATAAGTTTAATCGTTGCTTCACTTCCAAAAGGAGTTGAAGCGGGAGTTAATCTATATTGATTTAAAGAAGAAATATTTAAATCAAAAGAATTACAAATTGCTACTTTCTTTGTCTCTTGTCCTATATTTGCCATAACATATGTCCAAGAATTATCTGGAAGTTTTAAAGCTACCATACATACATCTTTATCTTGATTATTAGAATAATCATCAGTAATTGGATAGATAGTACTTCCAATATCACTATATCTCATAATTAAACTCCAAGCATACCATATTGGTTTTGCTTGATAGTCAATTTCGGAATCATCATAATATTGTTTTAAATATCGAACCATTCCTTCTTCATTTAAAGTTCCATCATAGTTACAATCGGCAAATACAAAATATTTTATATTTGTACAACCACCATTTGATAAATTTATAAAAAATCTAGTCATGGTCATCGCTCTATCATATAATTCTGTATCAGCATTAGTAACTGGGGTTAAAAAGTTTGATGTTCCACATTCAGCAACACCCCAACTCAAATTATATTTTTCACATACTTCAACATGGTTTTTAGCAAATGTTAACATTTCTTCATTTTCACTTGGTATAGTTTTCTTTCCATCTTTATTTACTTCTCCATGGAATTTATAAACAGAAGAATCAACTTTGTCATAACCATACCCTTTATTTAAATATAATTCATCTAAATTAATATGATTATTTCCATAATCTGCTGGACCTGAAAATAATATTTTATCTTTAAGGCCATATTTATCAAGATTATCTTTAATATTTAAGGCAATACTTTTATAAAGACTCATATCTTTTATAACGCCTTCAGGTTCTGGAAAAATACTATATTCATATAGACAAGTATATTTTTTTATATTAATTAAATAATTTAAACAAGCTGCAACAGACTCTCCAAATTCTTTATCTGGTGATAAAACATACTCGCTTGAGGGAGCAACCATCCAACTGGTAACATTCTTTTCACCATAAGTTCCCCCCATCCAACTGCCATTATATTTACCATCTTCTGAATGAAAAGTCGTTCTACATCCATACCAACTTAAATCAACATTCACATTATTTTCTTCAAATAAATCTAATAATGTATATAAATGTTGCATTTCTTTAGAATTAAAATCTACATTTTCACTATTATAATCAAAATAGTTAGGATCATTATTATCGTTCCCTCTTTCATACATTTCAGGATAAAAACGAATTCTTACTGCTTGAAGATTAGATATTTCTACAGCTTCTTTTATTTTATTCCAATCAGTTGAAGAATTATTAATATCAATAATACATGTATCAAATTGGGCACCATATCCTTCACTTTTTCTTGCTAATGGCTTTTTTAAGTCATAACGAGTATAACCAGGCTTTATAGTAATTTCACTTGTATTTTCTTTTTCTGAAGACAAAGAAAATTCACTTGAGGAATTTTCATTTACATTTTTACAACTAACTGTCATCATAGATAATGTTATAAGTAATAAATAACTTAATTTTTTTCTCATATGCTTCACCTTATTTATTTTTTCTTAAAACAAGAAATAATAAGATAAACGCAAAAGATATGTAAGAAGTAGTTGCTGAACCTTTACAACCTTTACTTGGTTTTATATCTTCAGCAGATGAATCGCTTGGCGTAATTGAAGAATTGTCACTTGGAGTATCAATTGTATTTTCCTTAACTCTAAATCTTACTTCATTTGTGGCTTCAAGTTCTCCATCACTTGCTTTAAAAACAATATTGTATGTTCCGCTTTCACTAGGTTCCCATACAAAATATCCATTTCTAATAGTTCCAATTTTGTTTCCATTACAAGTTGCTTCATAAGTTAATTTTTGATCACCATCATACTCAAATAATTCACTTAATTTAATTTCCATTTCTTCATTAGCATCATAACTTGCAGCAGGAGAAAAATTAGCAATTGATTTTAAATTGAATTGAGGTTTAGCACACTTTGTATATGGTAATGCTTCTTCTTTAGTTGTATCATCATAAGAAGTAATTTGTAATTTTTCAATATCAACAGCTACATTAGTATTTTCAGTAGTTGCATTTGCTGAATAACCACTTGATGCCCAAAATCCAATATATCCTTTTTGGGTATCAAAAGGAATTACTTCATCCTTTTTATGTGTGTTTGAATAATAAGCATTTGATTGAAAATATGATGTTTGTAATACACCATCAATATATACTTTAAATGTTGTTCCAATTTCTTTTGGACGAGGACGAGCTGGATCTTTAGCATGAGTGCTTGTAGCTTCTATTGTAAACCAATGGTAATTATTATCACACCAATCAATATTTGCTATTACACTTCCTTCTTGAGGGTTATCCGTATTAATAAAATAACGTTTTGTTCCATCACCATCAAATGTTTCATTAATTAGCATTTGAATATGAGAAGCTCCTTGAATTCTTTCAAAGCAAATAGAAAACCATCCTTTATTATTAATCCAAGGACAAGCTGACATTGCGACATTTTCAATTTGTGAAGCATCATCATAATCAATAAAAGTAGTTAGATATAAATTAGCATAATCATATTGACTTTCAAAGCCTATATCTGATGGGGAAGGAAGATTTAAATTGGCATACATATCTAATCTAAATTCATTAAATTTATTAGTTTTATATAATGCATAGTTAGAAGAAGCCATATTAATATTTTCCATTCTTAAATGACCAGTATCAAAATTGCTTGTTCCTGCACCAATGCCTACAACATCCCAATCATATTTCCATGTTGCTAAATTATTTTCATCTTTAATTTCTATTTGATATTCTTCACTAGCGTTTAATTGTAAACTTTCTCCTGTAGAAACAGTTAAAAGATAGAAAGTTAATGCAGAAATTAATAGTTTTTTCATAAATATTATCCCTACTTTCTTGTTGCTTGGTAAAGTTTATATTGATTTGTTAACCATTCAATATAATTTTTAGCTTGTGATCTATAATGATTGCAAGCATCATCCCAAGTTTCTTTTGGATTTTTAGTACCAGCCCAAGCTTTAGTTGCACATTCAAGATAAATGTATGCTTCAGCTGATGTATAATCTTTTGCTACTTGAGCACTTGCTCCATAAAATAACATTCCATCAGTAGCATTTTTTAAACAATTATAGTTTCTAACTTTTTCAATCCAAGTTCTTTCTGTTTCCGTATATTGCATAGGAATTTTATAAGAAATGTCATCATTACGAACTAAAGTAAATACTCCACTATATGGTTTATGAGTTACATAGTAATCATCTGTGTATTCATAATAATTTTCACCAAATGAAGAATCTTTCCAATGCTCTCCTTTAATACCATAAGCACAAAGTTCATAATTATCTTTATTAGAATACATCCAATCTAAATATTCAACAATTAAAGAAGCCTTATTGGATTTTTTATTAATAATTAAACAATCTGTATTTTTTGATACTTCAGCAAAAGCTCCACTATTTTCAATAGCGTTACCATTTTCATCAACGGCATCAAGTGGATCTAAAATAGTAAATTCAGCTGTCTCATCTATTTCTTTACATTTTCTAGCAACATCAATTAAATTTGTAATAGTTGGATTTAAAAAATAAACTGCAGATTTTCCAGCGGCTAAATTTGATAATCTTTGGTTAGCAGATATTGTTGTATTATCTCTTTCCCAAATACCATCATTTACCCAATCGTATTCTTGTTGCAATACTTTTCCATAGTTTTCGCTAATCCAACCTGGAACCACTTCTTTAACTGTATTATCGTCATTATAATTAACCGCTCTATATTGATAACCAGTTGATTGATATGCTCCTGCTAAAAGTGTAAATTCCATATCATATACCGGGCCTGATAATGGTGTTGTACATGATGGAATTTCATTTTTCATTTTACGAACCATTGTATCAAAATCTTTAATAGTTCTACACCAAGTTAATTTACCTTTTGAAGTCTCTGCTTCTCCTTTACTTTCAGTATAGCCAACTTTAGTCATAAAATCTTTTCTTACTAAAATTCCTTTTTGTTTTGTAATATTAACTGAAGGTATACCAATAATTTCATCATTAAAATTGGTAACAGAATAAATGGAATCTCCAAGAACTTTTAAAACATTTTTTCCACCTTTTCTAAATGTTGATGTTAAATCCAAAACAACATCTTGACTTAATACTGTATCTTCAAGGCCTGCTTGTCCTAAATAACTAACCGCACAATCCCAAGCACTTGAACCCATTACAGGAGAAAAAGCATTATTAAATGTTGAATGTGATTCATATAAGATATTAAAGTTTACTGCATTTCCAGTATCTTCATAAAATTTCTTTTCAATAGCTTCTTTTACGAAATTTTCATCAACACCTTTTACATAAGCACCATATACGTTACTTTCATCAACATAAATAGTTATTGTAACACGATTGTTTTTTACATCATCCCATGGTAATCTTTCACTTGTTGTAGATTCTGAAGGTAATTGTGAAGTGGATGTAGAATCAGTTGTATTATTACATCCTGTAATAGCTAAACATGTTAATACTGTTACTAATAATTTGTTTTTATTCATATTTTTCTCCTTTTCTATTCTTTTACTCCGCCTTCAAGACTTCCTTTAATAAAGAACTTTTGAAGAAGTGGATAAACAAGTACAATTGGAATTAAAGAAATGATGACTGCAGCACTTCTTAATCCTCCATAATTTAAATTAGTATCACCAAAGTAAGCTTTTAAAAATTCATCACTATCCTCAATTCGACGAATAAAGGCTTGAATTGGCCATAATTTGTAATGATTACTATCAATAAATAATGAAGCTGCAAACCAGTCGTTCCACATTGCAACAGAAGTATATAGTGAAATAGTTGCAATAATTGGAAGATTTAATGGTAGCACTATTTTAAATAAAATTTGTAAATTATTTGCTCCATCTAGTTCTGCTGCTTCAATTAAAGCTTCAGGAACTGATTGGAAAAATTTTCTTGCAAGTAATATATACCAAGCACTTACTCCACTTGGTAAAATTAATGCCCATAAAGTATTCATTAAGCCTAAGTTATTAATCAAAATATAATATGGTATTGTTCCACCACTAAATAACATAGAAATAATAAAATAATAAGTAAAGAATTTTTTAAATTGCAATTTTTTTCTAGTTAAAGCATAAGCAGCAAGTGAGGTAGTAAAAATCATTAATACTGTAGTACAAACTACTATGAATAAAGAATTTAAAATTGAAATAACAAATTGATTGCTTTCCATATTAAATATAGCTTTATAGTATTCTAAAGAAAAATCTCTAATAATTAAACTATATCCATATAATGTTAAAGCTTTAGTTCCAGTAAAGGAAGAATTAATTAATAATAATATTGGAATGATGAAAATTAAAGCAAAGATAATCATGAAGATAATATTGCATACATTAAATATTTTTTCGCCTTTTGATTTAATCATAATTAATATGCTCCTTCTCCAGTTTTCTTTTTCAAAATTTTGTTACTAACAATAACAAGAATTAAGGCTATTAAACTTTGAAGCATTGACATAGCTGCTACTGCTGAATAATTACTTGCATTACCAATATTTTCATATACAATCATTCCAATGGTATCTGTTGTATCTCGAAGCATAGCACTTCCTCTAATCATCGTATAGATTTGATCAAAATCATCTCTAACTAAGTTTCCTAAACTAAATACCACTTGAATTCCAAAAGCTGGGAGCAATCCTGGTAAAGTTACATATAGAAATTGTTTAAATCCTCCAGCACCATCAATTTTAGCTGCTTCATAAATTGATTTATCAATTCCTGCCATTGCTGCTAAATAAACAATTGTTGAATATCCAGCTGTTTTCCACATAGCACTTGAAGTCAATATAAATCTCCAATATTGTGGTGAGGAATAAAAATTAATTGGTTCTTTACCAAAAGCCTCAATAATTTTATTAAATGTACCTCCGTCAGTTGCAAGTAATACATAGGAAAGGGTTGATATAACGACCCAAGAAATGAAATATGGGAAGTAAGATACTGTTTGAACAACATTTTTAAATATTCCATTTTTTAAGTAATTGAATAATACTGCTAAAGTTATTGCTATTAAAAAACCAAAGATAAATTTCCAAAATGCTAAAATGAAAGTGTTTTTCATCAATTTTCCAAAATCACTAGCTGGATTGGTAAATAAATCTACGAAATTTCTAAGTCCATGCATCGATGTCCATTCACTATTCCAGATACCATCATTTACTCGATAATTTTTAAAAGCAATGATAATACCACCCATTGGAATGTAGGAAAATATAAATAACATAACTACTGCTGGAAGTAACATTAAATATAAATCAAAGTTCGAAACAATTAATTTCATTTTTTTAGAATGAATTGCTTTTTTAAATAAACCTTTTACAAATCCTATTATTATAAAGGCTATTAATCCTACTCCTAAAGTTGAGAATATTCCAATTAATAAATAATTTGGAGCTAATGTGAAATATACATATCCTACAAAACAATTAACTTCTTTTTCAACTATCGATTGATCACTTGAATTTATAATAGTTGCTTTTTGCATAATTGGACTTATAGTAATTGAGTTTTTAGTAACATTGCTAACATTTTTAGAGCCATAGGCCTTTATCGTGCCTTTAAAATTAAAAGTTATACTTTCAAGGCCTTCAAAATCTGCTAAAAAGAAAGTAAATATTTGTCCTTTTTTATCTTTAGCTAACATTCCACCATCTTTAAATAAATCGATTGTTTCTTGTTCATTTAAAGTTTTATTTCCATCTACTAAAATAGGAGCAATTGCAGCATTATCGTCACCAAATTTTTGATTATCAAATTTGTAAATCATACTATTTGATACGCCATCATTTAGTTTTGTATAGTTTTTATAAGCTCCTATATACCAAGAGTCGGTAATTAAGGAAACACTATCTGATTCTAAAATATAGTCTTTTGATTTTTTATAAGAATAAATTCCTAAATCTCCACCAATATTTCCTTTTGATAAATATTGAATTCTCATAAAAGATAAGGTAGCTTCATAATGATCATCAAATTCTTTTACTTTTTTTATCTTTACCCTATTTTCTTCTCCTGAGCAAACATTAGCAGCAATAACAATATCATTTAATTTTTTATCAACATCATCTTTAGTAATAATTATATCATTACCAGCATTATCTTGATATTCCTTTGCTATTAAAATAGTTGCATCTCCACTTCCATCTCTATCAATATTCATTGTTACTTTTGAGCAAGATGCCATAAAAAGACAAATAAAGGTTAAGAATAATAAAGAAACTATTTTTTTGAGTTTTTCTTTGATTTTCACGAACTATCACACCTTTCTTTTATAAATAATATTTCAAACGCCAGCATTAGTGGCGCTTGAAATATACATTTAAAATATTAATTTTTTCTTTTTTTAAGAAATACTATTCCTAGTAAGGACATGGCTCCAACAAATCCTGTTGCTCCACCTTTACAACCTTTTTTAGTTGGTTTATTTTCACTTGGTTTTGTTTCCGATGTTTTATCATCTGATGTAGAAGGAGTTGAAGGAACTTCTGAAGGTTCTTCACTTGAAGTTTCAGATGGAATCTCACTTGGAATTTCACTTGGAATTTCACTTGGCAAATCACTTGGTTTATCTTCTATTTCTTTAATAACTTTATCAATGGCAGCTTTAGCTTTATCTAAAATAGTTGCATCTTTAGTCAATAAAGCCTTTTGAGTGTCTGTTAATGCATTATAAGCTGCTTTTGCCACTTCATAAGCACTTTTGGCACTTTCAAGATTTTCTTTAGTTACATCTATGATTACTTGTTCAAGTAACTTATCACATTCATCAGCTACTTTTTTATTTTTAAGATCATTTTTTACTTGAATGCCATCATATTCATTAACATCTTCAACATAAATACCTTTAATTTCAAATCCACCACTTCCTTGATTTATAGGATCTGAAACAAATGCTTCAAGGCCAAAGTAGCCACAATCTTTACTTGATTTATTTGTTGAAGTATATTCTCTAACAAATGTTTTTCCACTTTCTCCACCAGTTAAAGAAATAATTGCTTTATAACCAATATATTCATCATTTTCATATAAGTCAACTATCTTAATAACTATTTTTGTATAGTTTTTATATATATGATGGATGTCATATTGACTACCTTCTTCATCAGTTGGATAATCAAGAATTGTTGTAAAATCAGCAATTGGATTACCAGCTGCATCTTTTGTCATTGGAAGAATACCATTTACACATTCAACGATTTTAAAGCCATCGCCACCAACTAATAATATTGTGTAATTTCCTTCTTGTAACCAATTTCCTTTATTATGGTGTTTAGCTATTGACGAAGATCTAAAGATAAAATAGAAATTACCCCATGTACATTTTTGTAAATTTGAGTCAATTACCCAAGTTATTTCTTTTTCATTTGCTACTGAAATAGTAGGATATATACTTAAATCATTTGTTGATGAATTAACCATTAATACATTATTATCATCTATGATTTCCTCAAATCCTTCTAATTCATAAATATTATCTTTAGAAACTGCAAAATTATAACCATCTATCTTATTAGCATCTTCATATTCTTTTAAAGCAACTAATGCTTCTTCTAATAAATTAACATTTGTAACTTCATTCTTTTCAATGTCATATAATTCATCATAAGCTTTTTTAGCAGCTAAAATAATTCTTGAATCTTTAGCATAGTTAGTTATTGGTAAATTAATTTTAGCAATTAAAGCAACTACTGGATCTGCATAAGCTAAAATATCTTCATAATTTTCTAAGTCTTTTTGGCATTTTGCAAGTTTTTCAACTAAGGTTGCATCACATTGCGCTTTTTGTTGCTCATTTAATAACTCATATTTTGCAAGAGCATCTTTTACTATTCTTGCTTGGTCTTCATAATTATCTCTATTATAAACTTCATCAATCGTATTTAATTTTTCTAAAGCTAGTTTAGCTAAAACTAAAACATCAACATTTTCTAAATCATCTTTAATTTGATTGAAACGATTTGTATTTTCTACAGAGACAAGAGCTTTTTGGGTATCTGTTAAGCTATTATATATTTTTGAAACGTTATTAAACTTTTCAACTATATCGGAATAGTTTTCTGCTGTAATAGAATCATAAGTGATTTTTGCTAATTCTTCTTCAAATTTATTAGCATGATAGTCATCTTTTGAATAATTAGATTCACTATCTAATACATAAAGTTTAATTTGGTTATTAGTATTGTCTGGAGTTTTTTGGCCAGCAACATGTACTAAACCAGTCACTTGATTTCCCCATAATGATTTAAATGGTACTAATACTTCTCCATTATACTTGACACCCGTATTACTAGAATGTCCAGTTGCACGATAAGAAATATTTAATTTAACACCTTCTAAAACATCTTCAATATCAAATGTTATTTCTGTTTTTTGTTGGCAAATATTCCAGAATGAGAAACCATCAACACCAGGAATTAAAAATGTCTTATCTGTACCAACTATATTTATATTACCTTCATCACAAGCAATTAATTGATAACCACCATGAGTAATACATAAAGCTATAAAACTTTGATTTGTTACAGTTGGTTTTAAAGTATTACTTGTTGAATCAAAAGTCCAATTTACTTTAGCAAATTCATTTGCTTGTCCTTTAACCATTAAGGCAACTCCGCCCCATTCACTTTTTAATGAAGTGTAATCAAGCACAAATTTAACAGTTGCATTTCCCTTAAATTCTTTTGATATGCTAAGAGATGGTATTCCTGTTTGACTCATAATTCCATCATTAATTGTAGCATTATACAATGTAGACCAATTTGCAGCATCACTATGATATCTATTTGCAACATCTATTAATTCATAGCTTACAACTTCTAAATCAATTTCTGCTTCGTTATTTTCTTTAACATTAACAACTATTTTATAATTACCATTAACATCAATTTTTATTTTGCCATCTGTTCCTAGTTCGTAAAATGTTCCTTGATATTTTGATTCATTAGTAGAATTATCAACAAATGAGACAACATTAGCATAGCCTAGAGATGTTTTATCTTCATCTATAAATAAATCGATAGAAAATTCTTGATTTTCCACTAGATTTAATGAACTTGCAAAAGAATAAGCATAGCCTTCATTAGCTTCGATTTGTTCAAACTTTGTACCATTTTCTAATTTACATTCATATTTAGTAGTTGGTACATCTGGAGTTTCTATTGCTTCAATGTTATCAACTTTCATAGTAACTTCAATATTATGCGTATCATCGATAGTTCCACTACCTTTTCTACCATAAGTTACATGTTTTGTATTTCCTTTTAATTGACTATTAGTTGAAGTATAAGAAAAAGTTGCATCTATTTCATGGCCCCATGGTGATTTAGTAATTAATTCAAAATCAAATTTAACTCCATCACTAGTTTCACTCATTTGTGTAATAACTCTAAAAGATTTATCGTAACAATAATAATGGAATTGACGCAAAATTTCTGAATCATTTCCTGGTATACCAGTTATTTTTACACCTGTATCATCAAGTGTTAATTGTTTATCAAAAATAACATTTTTAGCGCTATCTTTTTCAATAATTGCAAAGCCTTTTGTCCAACCCCAAACTAAAGATACTGAATTTGCAGCTTCTACCATTCCATTTGCTGCATCAATACCATATTCTGTAGAACTTGAAAATGTTAAATATTCAAATTTCCAATCTTCCCAAGCACTTAATTCAAGAGTTTGATTAGAGGTAAAATCAACTTTGGAATTGCCACCAATTTCTTTTGTTTGGTAGTTAAATTCAGTACTTGTTGCTTTCATTATGTTTCCTGTAAAAGTTGCATTATCACATAATGTCCAATTATCCTTACTTGCAGAATAAATAGTTGGATCAACAATACCCATAGTCATAACTACATTATGTGTATCATCAATAGTTCCACTACCTGTTCTACCATAAGTTACATATTTTTCTCCTTTTAAATTGGTATTACTTGAAGTATAAGAAAAAGTTGCATCTATTTCATGACCCCATGGTGATTTAGTGATTAACTCAAAATCAAATTTAACTCCTTCACTAGTTTCACTCATTTGCGTAATAATTCTAAAAGATTTGTCATAGCAATAAATATGAAATTGATTCATAACATTTTCATCATTTGGAAAATTTTCAGGGACAATATTATTTGTTGCATCAAATCCTAATGATTTATCAAATATGACATTCCCTTCATCATCTTGTTCAATTATTGCAAAACCTTTTGTCCAACCCCAAACAAGAGAAACAGAACTTTTTGTTTGTGTAATACCTGTTCCAGCATCAATGCCTTTTTCTTCATTAACTGAAAATGATAAATATTCCCATTTCCAGTCACTTTGAGGACTTAATTCTAATGATTGATCAACTAAAAAATCAACTTTAGAGTTTCCATTAATTTTTGTAGTTTGCCAATTAAAAGATGAGTTTAAGGCCTTCATAGAATTTTCAGTAAAAGTAGCATTAGTTGAATCATTCCAATTTGATTGATTGTTAGTGATGATATCACCACTTACTAATGTTTCTTCAGCTAAAACTTCTACTTTAGCTCCATCCATTACAAATGATGTAATTGTAAATAATGGAGCTGTTAATACTAATGATAATGTAACTAATTTTTTACTTTTTTTCATAGCGTTCCTCCTAATTTGTAAAAAATGTCCTAACTAAATAAAATTTAAATAATAAAAGCTCTCTAGATAAAGTATAGCATTTAAGAATAACTAATAAAATATCGTTTTTTGACTACTTGTTTAACATTTTTTTAGTTCATTTTTCATAGAAGCTATAAGCATATTAAAACTAAAAAACATCGTATGTAATATTCCTTTTCCATTTTCTGGATTATAAGATTCAGACATGCTTCCATTTTCTAAAATACCTTTATAATAAGTATTTAATGTTTTTTTATATATTTGTCTAGCTTGATATTTATAGCCATAGTTTAGATAAGCTTTAAATATGAAATAAGATGATATGCCCCAAATGGCTCCAAGCCAATTTGAAGGATTACCTGAAGGCTCTAAATTATACATTTTTTCATATTTTGATAATGAACGTACTCCATATTTAGATATTAGTCCACTATTTTTTAAATGTTTAAAAGATTTTTTTGCATCTTTTATATTAGCAAATTTAAATGTGTAAGGGGCATAATTGCCAAAAAATTCTATTTTTAAGGGAAGAGAATTCCAAAATGGCTTTAAACCTTTATTAAAAATATCTGTTTCATTATTTTTGACATTAATGTCTTGGGAATAAAAAATTAAATCTTTTTTATCAAAAGTATGTTTATAAATAGATTCTATAAGTTCATTTTTTTCTTTTTCATAAAACGAATAATCGATGTTTTTCATTTTCATTATTTCAATTAGAGCCTTATATTCATCGACCATTGTAGAATTAAATAGAATATCTGCACTACTTGATGGTAGTCTTCCAAATACAGTAGGATTATTATCTACTCCTATCATAATGTCACTAATGTAATAAAATAATCCTGTTTTTTGATCAAATTGATTTTCTTTTAAATATTTTAAATATAGACATAGTTTATTAACATCGATAAAAGAATAATCGTTATTTAATTTACAAGCTAGTAAAGCCGATTTAATTAAATAGCCTTTTAAAGAATTTTTAACATTTTTCTTACTGCAATAAGTATCATTTATCACATCACATCTTAACATTATAGGAGTAAAGCCATCTCCTTCCATAAAATAGCAAAAATTTAAAACATCACCTTTAGCAGCTTCATTTACAAGTTATCTATAATAATCATAATCAAAATCTTGATCATTTTTTAATAATTCTACGATATCATTTAAAGCATATATTGACCAATAAGAATCCCAATCCCAAAGAGTATCATGATAGGCAAGACCTGGTTCTACAAAACTATATTTTAATTTACCTTTTGGTTTGCTTATTACCTTAAAAGCATATTTTTTTAAAAGATTGAATAATACTTTCTCTTTTTTATTCACTTTTTATACACCTTCTTGCTTCTTCTTTATCATCTTTAAGATCTGCTTTTCCAATTATTTTTTCTAAATCTTTAATTAACATGTTTCCATATAATTCATGACCTAGTGAGTTAGGATGTAAAGCAAGATTTGCATTAGAAAAATAAATTGCATCATAAGGAATATATTCATGAGCATCAATAATAGTAATATTTGGATGTTTTTGGTATATTTCTACCATTTTGTTAGTAATATCTTTTAAAGAAAAATCAACGCCTTTTTCATCAGAACGCCAAATTGGAAGTAAAGCTATTACTTTAACTTTTGGAAAATAATTATTAACTGCATTTATTACTATTTCCATGTTTTTACTTAGTTCTATAAGAGCCTTTTCTTTACTTCCATTACCCATTGCAAAAGAATTTGTACCATTAGCTATAAAAACATATTTTGGATTAATATTATACGTACCTAGAAGGTTATAATCATTAAAAGTCCTTCCTGCTACTGCTAAATCATAACCAATAAAATTGTAATGAAGAGTAACTTTACTAAAATAAGTTTTAGCAGGATTAAAGCATTCACTACCTTCTGTTATAGAATCCCCAAGAAAAACTACTTCACAATCTTTTTTTACAGCTTTAAATGTGGCATTCTTATCAAGTTTTATACTTTTAACCGCTACACAAAATCCTGTAGGGAAAACAAGTGTTACTCGATTTGCACCTATAAAATTGCTAGGAATAGTAAATGTTTCAACATAATGTTCACCTTTATTTACTTTTTTTAAAGGTAATTCAATATTTACTCTATTTACTAAAAAACCAAATTGAAATTCATAGTTAGGTACTTCACTATCCATAATTTCATAATCTATTGTTATGGTTTTGGTATTTGTATACATATCAAACATAATATTTGAATCATATTGTCCTGAATTTCTTGTTGTACATTTAATATTTTGAATGATGTTTAATCTATCAAAATACACACCTTCTTTTTCAATGTGATAGTAAAGATTATTAACAATAACTTTTTCTTGAATCATTTTTAATAATGTTTTATCAACTTTATAATTTAAAGAATCTTTTTCAACAAATATTACATTAGATATTTTAGCCTCTACTCCTTTTTTTAAATAAAAAGCTAAATCACTTATTTTATCTCTGGCATTTCCATAAGTATCAATTATTTCTTGATTATTAATATCAATATATATGCGATATTTAGTAATTTTTAATTTAACATGATAGGTTTTATTAATAGGAAATTTATTATTTTTATTAATATCTTTTAATAAATCTGATTTTCGATTCCAATCTGGTGTATAACCCCCAAAATTTAATCCATCTTCATC
>CAKPXW010000029.1 GCA_934202505.1 uncultured Bacilli bacterium
ATACAAGTTATAACAATGACCATTGATAAAGTTTGCCAAATAACTGGTATTGTTATTTGAAAAAATTCTTGTACGGTATTAGCTCCATCTAGTTTTGCAGCTTCTACTAATTCAGTAGGAATTCTTGTCATTGCACCCCATAATAAAATTGCATTATAACCAAATCCAAACATTACAGTATACACATAAAGCATTGTATTTGAATATTTAGGATCGGTTAAATAAGATGGAGCATTATCAGCGTTAAATCCAAGTAACCAATTAAAGAAACGATATAAAACACCATTACTTGGATCAAATAGTTGCCTATAATACTCTCCAAGTAAAGATAATTGCAAAATATTTGGTAAAAATAATATTACAACAATTACATTACCAAAAGGGACTTTTTTATATAAACAAAAGGCTACTAAAATAGATATAGGTAAAGAAATCAAAAGGACAACAGCAAAATAGCCAAATGATACACCTATCATTTTTCCATAATTAAAGCGTCCAAATAAGGAGAAAAATAGTTTATAGTTATTTAATCCTACAAATACAACTTGTTCTTTTTCCTTACTATATGATTGAAAAGATAAAATAAGTCCCCCAAAGTTTGCATAAACTCCATAAATTACAAAGCAAGAAATAGGGATAAATAACATACAAACAATAAATAATTTCGTTTTAAATGGATTTTTATATTTATTCCATTGAATTGCTATCTTTTTCATAAATTAACGAACTGTTAAATACTTTTCATCCCAATTATTAGTTTTACTATCCCAGAATGATAATGCAGTTTGATAGTCTTTATTACATGCCTCTGTTGCGATTTCTATTGCATCTTCATAACTAGATGAATTAATAATGCTAGCATAGTAATCAGTAGCACTAAAATTCATAAGTCCTAAATAACCATTTATGGCCATTGGTGAAGATGATGTTTCATAAACACAAATATTATTTTTCTTACTTTCTTTAGCTCTACTATATACAGCTTTAGCAAATTCATTTAAAACAGTTTCATCTATTTCTACATCAATTGGTCTTGTCATACCATTATTTTCTTTTACAAATGTTGTATAGCTTTCTTTAGTATACATACTTAATAAGAAATCTTTAGCAACATCTTTATGTTTGCTTGTTGCTGGTATGGCAAGTAAATTGGCTTGTAAAGAATAATTTACATTAGTTGTATCATTTCCTTTGTCATCTTTTAAATCAGCATTAATATGTGGAAGATTAAAAAATCCATATTCAAAATCAGGATAGTCTTTTAAAATTGTTGCCATTTCTGTAGGAAACCATGGACCACAAATATCCATAGCAGCATTTCCTTTTACAAATTCTCTTTGAGCGGCTTGTGCTGTAAAGGCATTTGAACCATTTAAGGCAATCTTTTTACCATTTGAAGTATTACCTTTTAATAATCTAGCAAGTGTTTTATAAGCTTTTAATCTTCCTTGTTCTGTATCTAAATATTGTTGAGGAGATTCATAATTTTCAAAAGTGTTTTGAATATAATCATAACCATAGTATTGTACTAACCATTGAGGTGGTACCATTGTTACATAACCATTTTGTTGCCCTCCACCATAAACAAGAGGAGTAATATTTTTTTCACTGATTTTATCACATAATGTAAAGAATTCATCCATTGTTTGTGGAATATTCCAATTATTTTGAGCAAACATTTTTTTATTGTATATAAAGCCACTACAATAACTATCTTGCCATGGAATTCCATATACTCTATCTTTATTTTCGCCAACACGAATTATTTGATATTGTTCACTTGAAGTAACATCAATCACTTTTTTATTACTACCTGGTATTACACTATCATAAACTGAAGATATTTCTTCAAATTTACCATTAGTAGCAAGATTTAAATAGTCATAATTAGCCACTAAAACAATATCACTTTGACAAACATCAGTATTTAATTCTGTTTTTACAGTATCAAACATTCTAGAATTTGCACGAATTTTAAAACGATATTCTGGATGATTTTGTTCATATAATCTACAAGCTTCATCAATCCAACCTTTTCCATAGCCAGCAGCATAGACTGAAACATTTATTTCAGTTTCCTCTCCTGTATATTCTCTATTACTTGTAGATGAACTAGATTCATCACCCATATCTATACTACAAGATGTCATTAATAGTAATGACATTAAACTTAATACTTTAATCTTTTTATTTTTCATACTTTAAACTCCTTTACTTTAGTGGTATTACAAATGTACCTTCACTGGAATTAATTTGTAAATTAAGTGTTTGGTTTTCTAATTTTACTAGTTCTTTATTACTATTTTTAACAATATAGCAATAATCATATCCTGGAAGTTGTAACTTAACATTTGCTTTTTCTTTAGCAAATGGTGATGTAGCATTCATAACCATGTAAGCATATTCATTAGTACTTTCATTTTTAGTGAATTGACCAATAATAATATCATTATCTGTATTTACATCATTGATATCATGTAAAGTGTCAAGTTGATTATTTACCATCGTAAACATATCATTAACAATACGACCACCTTCATAAGTTTTTACTCCATCCCAAGTATAACTCATGTAAATATCTTCCATATTTTTTACATCATTGAATACTTTTTGCACTTCATAATAAATAGGGTTGATTGTCCCATCTCTTTCTACAATTCCTTGGCGAACATTATTATGATATTCAGCTTGTAGTTGAGTCCAATATTGGAAGCATAAAATACCTTTCATTCCAAATGCTAAAGATGAATAAACTTGCCAAGCAAAGTCTTCATAAGATGATAATGGTAAATTGTTAAAAAATCCCATTGTTTGTATATAAATATATGCTGGAACTTTATTTTTCTTTGCTTGTGTAGCAAATTCATTTAGATTATATAGAAAGTCTTCTTTTATGTATGGAGTTCCATCATAATCAGCAAGAATTGGATAATGGTCATAACTTAAGCAATATGGATTAACTATTTTAGCAAAAGAAGTTACATAATCTGTATAAGTTAAAGCTTCACTAACTCTTGAACCATATAATTGTTTAGGAGTAGCATACACAGGCAATAAATTTACATAAAATCTATAACTTGGATAATTAATTAAAAACCAATCTTGGCAAGCAGAAATAATTTCATAATAGTCCATACTTGGTTCATCATAAGCATTTACTCCCATAAAAGAATCATATTTTATAAAAGTATCTATGTGTTCTTTTAATTCACTTGCTTTTTTATCTAATTCTTCTCTTGTTTGTTTATAACTATAATTTCTTGAAAAAGCTGTATTAATTAAAGATTCAAGGCCAGATGATGTTCTATCTCGAACAAGAATTTTCATTCCTACTTGACTTGCCATATCTAAATCTCTTTTTATTTCTTCAAGACTTGTGCCTTCTGTTGGAACAGCTACATTAAAGCCACAATCACGCATTTTTGTCCATTCTTGAAGATTGCAATAATCAGGATTATTAGCATATTCTAAATAACCTGTATTAGCATGAGGTGGAACACCCCAGTTTCCAATTAAAAATTGTTCTTTTGCTTGAAATGATGGTATAGTAGGTTCTTTTAATGATGAACTATTATCATTAACTGATGAACATCCACATATCGTAGTTGTTATGCCTAAAGTTAATGCAATCATCGTTTTACTTTTTTTCATAACTTCCTCCTAGCCTTTTATTCCGCCGGCAACAGCATTATTAATAATTGTTTTTCGCATGCAAATAAATAAAATCAAAATTGGTAGCATAGTCAAAACCATAGCGGCATATAACGTTGTATAATTCCCTGAACTTGCAACTTCTTCGGCAAGTTCTTGAATACCTAAAGATAATGTTTTTACTGATGGTAAATACATATATGGTGTATAGAAATCATTCCAAACAGATATTGCTGACATTACAATATTCATACCAATAACGCCTTTTCCCATTGGAACCATAATTTGTAAAAAGATTCTCATTTCACTTGCTCCATCCATTTTAGCTGCTTCTACATAAGTTTTTGATACACTTACATATAAGCTATAGGTTATTAAAAACATTAAGCCAAAAGGCTGAGCATATTGGATTAAAATCCACCAAGTATCTATCATATGTAAGTCAACATACATTTTATATATTACGGCTCTTGATCCTAAATCTGGAATCAACATAGCTCCGATACCTATAGCCACTAAAAGATTTTTCCCTCGAAAATTAAATCTTGCTAATACGTATGCTGTAATTGTTGTTGAAACTGTACTAATAAGAGTTGCTGAAACTGTTAGAATAATAGTGTTTAAATACATTCTTGGTAAAGAAGTACCACCAGTTTCTAACGTCAAAACATTTTTATAATTTGCAAGATAAATAACATTTGATAACGTCCATGGATTTTCCATAAATTGTGATGGTCTTTTTAAGGAGTTAACAACCACAAAATATATAGGCGTTAACATGGCCAATGAATACATAAATAAACATATAAAAGCAACTATAAGCCATGGTTTTACTTTATGTTTTATTCTTTTATAACTACTTTGCATTGTTCCCTCCTATATTACGCTTTTTTATTCTTGAGGATAAATTCCTATTAATGAATCAAAGTATAAAGACACGCCAGTTCCATTTACTTGACACCAGAAATAACCACTTGCTGTATAACATTCTGCATTTCCATTTATTTGTGCAAGCATATCTTCTTTACTTATTGTTATTACATTATATCCTTCTTCTAATGCATATATTTTATTTAAGAAACAAAATGTTGCTGGTGTTTCTGAATAAATTGCTAATTTAAATGATTCATATTTATTCCAATCTTCTAATGTTAATACTTTTCCATCTTTTAACATTATCATCGGTAATTTGGCATAGTTTCCATCTCCATTTACGTGGAAGCTATTTCCTGTTACAGAATATTTATCACTTAACTTTTCACTGTTTGGGAAAAACCAAGTATCGATTGCACCTTCTGTTTCGAAATCTTGTAACATATCGTATTTTCTATCTGTTGGATAATAATTTACTATTTCTTCAGGCTTTTCTACTTCTACTGGTGGTTCTACTTCTTGATATCCTTCTGGATAAATTCCTATTAATGAATCAAAGTATAAAGACACGCCAGTTCCATTTACTTGACACCAGAAATAACCACTTGCTGTATAACATTCTGCATTTCCATTTATTTGTGCAAGCATATCTTCTTTACTTATTGTTATTACATTATATCCTTCTTCTAATGCATATATTTTATTTAAGAAACAAAATGTTGCTGGTGTTTCTGAATAAATTGCTAATTTAAATGATTCATATTTATTCCAATCTTCTAATGTTAATACTTTTCCATCTTTTAACATTATCATCGGTAATTTGGCATAGTTTCCATCTCCATTTACGTGGAAGCTATTTCCTGTTACAGAATATTTATCACTTAACTTTTCACTGTTTGGGAAAAACCAAGTATCGATTGCACCTTCTGTTTCGAAATCTTGTAACATATCGTATTTTCTATCTGTTGGATAATAATTTACTATTTCTTCAGGCTTTTCTACTTCTACTGGTGGTTCTACTTCTTGATATCCTTCTGGATAAATTCCTATTAATGAATCAACATAAACAGTTCCTGTAGTTAATTGGAAATAAAATCCGCCAGTGGCATCATAAACATTACTTGCTTTTTCAATTTCTTTTAATATTTCTTCAGGAGTTATTACTAATACATTTGGTCCTTCATTTAATGGATATGTTTTACCATAGAAGTCAAATCTAGCATTTGCGCTATCTGAATAAACATAAATTTTTATACTTTCATATTTTGCAAAATCACTTGTTGAAAGCACTTTTCCATTTTTTAATATTTTTAAAACTATACATTGATCAGCTTTAGTAGTTGAAAGTCTCAAGGCTGTTTCTCCATTCATAACATGTTCAGTTACGAATTCTTTATCAGCTAAGCACCAATCAACACCAGTATTTTCAAAATCATTTAAAACATCATAAAGACGATTAGTTGGGAAATAATCTTCTTTGTTTAAATCTGGAATTATGGCTTTTGGGTCAACTATTACGCTAATAGTTTTTGAAGTTTGGTTATTATTACTATCACTTGCTGTATATTCAATTGTATATTCTTCATCTTTTACAGCCACATAGTTTCCTTGTTTTACAAGTTCTGTAATATTTTCTTTATTTTTTGTAAATACATTATAAGAAACTTCGATATTTTCCATACTATTATCATAGCATTTTGCTTCAGGAACGGCAAAATTAGTTCCTTCTAAAATATTTGTTTTATCATGAGAAATAGCCTTACCAAAATCAATAGTTGGCGCAGCAGAATCAACTGTATAATTATTAAAAACGCCAACGAAATTATCTAAATAAATACTTCCTCCATTAGATTTTAATTGGAACCAGATAAATTGATAATCATAATATTTTGGATTTTCAGAAGGTATTTTACAATTTTCATATTGAGAAGCAAATTCTTCTTTACTTATTGTAACTATATTCAAGCCTTGTGATAAAGTATACTTTTTATTTAAAAGATAAAATCCTTCTTCCCCAGAATCAATATCTTTGGAAGCATATATTGAAATTTGTAATTTATCAAAGCCACTTAAATCATAATATTCAGGATAAACAGCAATTTGATTCCATTCATTATTTCCTGTTACTTTAAAAGCATTTCCTTCAATAGCATGTTCACTTGTTAGTTCTGAAATTTCTTCATTTGCCCAAACAGATGATAAATCATTAAAGTTATTTAACAAGACCATTCTTGCACAATCAATAAGTACTATTTTCTTAGTAATGTTGCCTTTAGCGTCACTTGCCATATACTCAACATTATATACACCATATTCTGAAGCTGTAAATTTATTTTGTTCTACTAAAACTTCTTTACCATTAAAAGTTACTTTGCAAGAACTATCTTTGACAACTCCACTATTATCTTGCCAAGTTGCTGTTGGAATCGTTACAACACTTCCAATACTTACACAAATATTACTTACATCTTGATCAAATTTAACTTCTGGTCCAACTGTATCACTAACATTAACTTTAATTTCAGCTTTTTTTGAACCATTATTATCCATTGCAGTATAAATGATAGTATAACCATTAACATCTTCTGCTATAAATCTTGTCCCTCTTCCTATGATTTCTGTATCTTGATTCTTTGAATCTTTTACAGTTACGTTTACTTCAATTTCTTTATTTCCACGTTTTGCAATAACTTCTGGAATATCACATTTTTCTCCAAGTTCAGCTGTTAATGGATTAGTTGGAAGGTTAACAAAGACAATTTCTTGAGTCTCACTTTCTAGTGATGATGATTCTTGGGATGTTTTGTTGTCTGATAAGACGCTATTACTATCATTATTTTTAGTTGTACAACCAGCAAGTGCTATTACAAATAATGATAACAATAAATTTTTAGTTGCTTTTTTCATATTTCCTCCTATTTTGTAAAAGTTATTTTATTATATTTTGATTATAACATGCACTTTTGATAAAATCATAGTATATATGTACTAGTTTTTTTGTATAATCGTATCACATGAACAATTCAAATATTAATAGAATTAGATACTAATAAAGAATTTAAATAATTATTTTTTTCTTTCTTCTTCTCGAAATTGTAATGGTAATTTATTTTTATATTTTTTAAATATTTTAGAAAAATGGGAAGAATCAAAAAAGCCACACCGTATAGATATTTCAGTAATTGTTAAATCTGTATTTATTAATAAATCGCAAGCGGCTTTAACTCTTATTTTTGTAAGATATTGATTCATCGTCTTGCCATTTAAAGTTTCAAAATGACGAATATAAGATGCTCTACTCATATTTGCCATTGCCGCAAGTTTATCGATTGTTATTTTTTCATAATAATTACTATTAAGGTAATCCATAGTTTTAATAATAAATGTTGAATCTAATATATTAGCTTTTATTGCATTTTCCATTATCATTTGATTTTGCTTTACAAGGCAATCTGTTAAATAACTAATAATTGATAATAATAAACCAATTCTATTTATTTTTTCTGTTTCTGAAAAATAATTTTTATCACAAACAATTCTATCAATTAGTGGTTGAATTTCATTTCTTTGTAATTCTGATAAGGTTAAGAAAAATTCATTTTTATTTTTTTCTCTAAGTTTTGGCTCTATTTCAAATAATATTGAAAATCCTCGCATACTATTTAATTCTTTTTTATATCTTTCCATAAATAATGGATGAATTAAAATATGAAGAATAGCGAAATTTTGTTCATCATCTGTATAGTATCCATGGATGATATCTGGAGGAATAATAAAAACACTACCAACTTTAGCTTCATAGCATTGTCCTTTGATGTAATGATATCCACTTCCTCTAGAAATGATATTAATTTCATAGAAATTATGTCTATGCATATATATAGGAAATGCTCTTGTTGAGTCATGATAATAAGAACGAACATAATCAAATTCTTCATTATCTTGAAACATTGTTGTATTTAAATAGACTTTTGTTTCATGACTTGGTAATGTTTTTGGATGCATATGTTTTCTCCTTTTATAATGATATTATTTTACAAAAAAAATTTATATTTTATATTATAATATTATCATTGACTAGAAAACTTAGCAACTTATTATTTTAAAAAGAAAAAAGACTTTGTAAAATATCAAAGCCTTTTTCATATTAATGTATTGTTTTTTATTTATAAAGAATAGCATTTTTTGATTTTTTTCAGTGTATTCGCTTTTATTAATTTTTATATGTTGTGTTTCATTTCCATATTATATTATTTAACTTTAAAAACATATAAACTATTTGAATATTTCAATAATTTTTTTTATTGAAACCATCGCATATTTACGAAAAAATTTTTCCATCAAAGTAATAGTTATAACTATTCAATCATTTTATTTTATAGTAATTTTTGTAAATTCCATTATGAGATGAATCTGCACTTTCAATAAATAGTTTAAATTTGTATTCATTGGAATCAGTAGAGAATTCATAACGAATTTCAAAAGACCAAACCGATCCTTTTACAAAATAGCCATTATCCAAAGTGTTGTTCTTTACATAAAAGAACTTATACAATTTACTCGGATTATCATCGAAATAGTCGGATAAATCATCTTTTTGTTCTATGATATACCAATTTTCGTTTGTATCCATGCTGAATTTTTCGATTTTTGGTTTGCCAAACATGCCGTCATAATGCGTTTTCAAATACGAAAAATATGTTTCCGCATTCGTTTTAAATGTATCTTCGTTCAAGCAGCCTTGCGAAAACGAGTATCCATCGTTATACCATACATCGCTTGATTGTATCTTCCCTGACAATCCTGTCGGCTCGGTCAAACCTGCAAGTCCTTTTGCCGACAATTCTTCTTCTGTAAACCATTTTGTGCTATCGTGAATAGGATTTTTGTTTTCTTCACTACCTTCGTTAGTTCCACAAGAGACTAATCCGATGCAAGTTATCACTAAAAGCACCGCACAAACAATAATAGACAATTTCTTTCTTAACATATATTTTCACCTCCGTTTATTAACATTTTTATTCAACAGCTTTCAGACTTTCATTCATCTTTGTTTTTACTATTTTCGGTCTAAGCATAAGCGTTACAAGTAAAGTAAATCCGAAAACGATAATCGGAATTAGCAGCCACATAAACCAACTGACATCTCCTACCGCTCCGAAACCTATCGTTTTGAATACAAGCGTTGCAAGTCCTATTCCGACAGGATAACCGAGCAGAATGCCAAAAAAAGTACTTATATATATTTCACGATAGATATATCCACATATTTCCCCGTCATGGTAGCCAAGTACCATAAGAGTTGCTATTTCTCTTTCTCTTTCGCTTATATTTATTGTCGTAAGAGTATTTATTACAACAGCAGTCAAAAGTCCAGCAAAAGCAACGACAACTATCGCTATTCCGATAATCGCAGGCGAACCGAAATCACCAAAAAGACACATATCGAGAAGAGCAAGGCCTGCAAACACGAGTCCCGTTGAAACGGCCACAGATACAAGCATCATGAAAAATCTTGTTTTATACCTGAAAACGTTTCTCATCGAAGATTTATACTTAAACGAAAGTCGTTTCCATATAAAAGAAATTCTCTCAAGCAGTATTCTTTTACCTTTTTTCGGTGGTTTCGGGCGTAAAAGGTCGGCGGGAGAATTATTAGCAAGTCGCATACCGACTGAAAATACTGTAATCAATGTAACTGCGATAATTACGCCAAGCGATATAAAGTAATAACTCGGATTGACCACCACCGATATCGGTGGCATAACATGTCCATAACCGAAAACAAAACATATCAGCCAAGAAACGCCATACCCGACGAAGAATCCGACACCTCCACCGACAGCAAGTGCGACAAGTGCAAAGAAAACATATCTCTGCACGATACTCATCGAGCCATATCCGAGCGTTTTAAGACAAGCTATTTGTGAACGCTCTTCATCCATAAGTCGCATCATGGACGACAACACGACAAGAAGCGTTACGGCGATAAAAATCACCATTAAAATATTTCCTATTCCGCGCACTTTGTTTGCGCTTGCGATAATCGATTTGAAACTATAATTATCATAAAGTGTGATTATTCGTATGTCTTCGCCCAAAAGTTTCGTAAGTTCATCCTTTTCTTTCTCAATATATTTTTCGTAATCATAAGAAAAAGAATTAAATAAATCCCGATTTTCCACTTTTATATATAAATCGCCTTTCGGCATAATTGTGCATATGTCTATTGGACAATACAAAATATTTTCAAGCAGATCGAGTTTATTTATATCGGACAGATTGTCTGGGATTTCGATATCTTCGGGGTTATTGTAACTCGTTTCTCCGTCCTTTCCAAACGTAAGTGGACTTCTTACTATCCCTTTAATCGTAACGTTGATTTTACATTCAATTGGTAAATTCAACTCGGAAGCAATATCTATTTCAACTTTTTCGCCTACGGAATATCCTTTTATTACATTATCCTTTTCTTCTGCATAAACGCAGTTTTCATCATCGGACATTATTTTCTCGCCTTCTACGAGTTCAAATTCATTGATTTTTGTGTTTTCAAGGTCAAGAAAATACAATCGAAGTGATCTTTTCTTTTCCGTCTTAATATCGATGGACATCCCCTCTTCGACATTACTTTCTCCGTAATTATTTTTCACTGCAAAGATCTGTTCATCGGTAAATCTTCCAGTTTTGCTCTTCACGATAAAATCGCTCACATTTTGGCTTTTGTAATAATGTTCTATACTGTCCTTAATCATATCTGTCGGTGAGCCAATTCCCGATATAAATCCTATTGAAATAAGAACGATACCGATAAGAGAAAGTAGACGTATTAAATGTTTACTAAACATTCTGCGGACTGTTTTCAAGTAAGTTTTCACCATTCTATCTCCTCAATCGATCTAGGATTGTCGTTTGTTTCGATGCTTTCTATTCTGCCACTTTTTATTCTTATTACCTTATCCGCCATATCTTTAAGCGCAGCATTATGCGTCACGACGATAACCAATTTCTTTCGCTCACGCGACAAATCCTGCAAAAGTTTCAATATTTTTTTGCCGGTAATGTAATCGAGTGCGCCCGTCGGCTCATCGCATAATATCAACTTAGGATTTTTTGCAATCGCACGAGCAATCGAAACTCTTTGCTGTTCGCCTCCGGATAATTCTGCAGGAAAATTATTCAATCTATCTGCAAGTCCAACCGATTCAAGTACCATTTTTGGGTCAAGATGATTGTCGCATATTTCAACGGCAATTTCTACGTTTTCAAGTGCGGTAAGATTTGGCATAAGATTGTAAAACTGAAAAACGAAACCTATATCCTGCCTTCGATAGTCGGTCAGTTTCTTTTTGTTGAACGAAGTTACATTTTGCCCATCAAGATCAATCTCTCCACTCGTTGCCGTGTCCATTCCACCCAAAAGATTCAAAAGAGTGGTTTTTCCTGCTCCAGACTCACCGAGAATTACTACGAACTCGCCTTCGTTCAAATCGAACGAAACATCTTCTACAGCTGGTACAGTCAAAGAACCGGTATGATATTCTTTTCTTACGTTTTTCATAGATAATATTTTCATAGTTGGCTCCTTTTTTATATTTTTTAATCGTTGAGATTTACTGAAAAAGGTGTTTTCAATTACATAAAATAATAACTGCATGTATACAATTTTTGTTTGGATAATTTTAGTAGTATTTCTTAATCTATCCTATTACAAAGAAATAGTAATCTAATATTTCACTCTGTTAAGGCAGATTCTATTTTCAAAACAAATTTACGGGTTGTTATTCTTAATATTTTCCATTATATCCATAATCGGTACATCGAGTTCTTGTATGTGCTTATAACACTGATACACATAGCTATAATTACACTTGATATGGATGAAAATAATATCACAGTTATTGGCAAACAATTTGTTGATTTTCCCTATAGTTATAGGATAAATGTTCATAATTAATTTTTCTATGCAATGTATTGAAAGACATATAAAATTTTATCACTTTTTTAAAGAAATTACAAGCAATATGCAAAGTGATGTCGAAAGGATAAAGTTTCCTATCTGCAATGAAAAAAGGTTTGCCACAATTTGAAGTGATACAGTAAAAGTAGAAGTATTATTAGATCGATACTTCTACTTTTTTTGTTATTCTAAATATAGGAAGTATTACAATGAATAATAAAATATATCATCTGTATGCAGATGAAGAAAAACTAAAAGAATAAAAAAAATATAAAATTAATGCTCGATGTCCTCTTGAATTAGATGTTAAGTGCAAGACCTTAACTAGTGATTTTATATAAAAATCCCTCAGCACCAACTTATTAGATCACAATTCTTCATCTTCCACTTCTTTTACCAGCATCTTTAATTGTAATGCGGTGTAAAAAGGCTTAAGTCGCAAGTATCACTTACATAAAAATTTACGCTTACAAGAGCGATAATCAAAATACCCCTTATCATCAAAACGTTAATCACTATGTTTCTAAATACTCTTTATTTTGTCTTCTACGAATTTTCCTATAACAATTATACTACGTTTTTTTAAACCTACTCTATACTCGGCAAATTTTTGTTACTTTTTAGGCAGTAATGATGTTACTTAATACATAAAAATATAGCAAGTGAGAAATTCCCACTTGCTATGTATTTCTTCTTAACCTATTTATTACTTATGAACTATAGTTAACTCGAACTTACAACTTTACTAATTTGTAGATTTCCAGTAGTCGCCTTATTTGCTGTAACTACGATTTTAACAGTAAATGGCCTTCCCGTTCCAAAAAAGTTATAATTTCCGTTATCATCAAGTTTTAATTCACTATCTAAATAATATATTTTCATAGTTAGGTCTGTACTATTTAACAATTCAAAGTTATAATTAGCAAATTTGCCTTTCGCAATAATAAGGTTAATTGTAAATTCACTACTCTCGCCTTCTAACAAATAAATGCTATCCGAAGTTGCAACGCCACTATTTAAAGTAAGTTCGGTAGGATCAAGGTGCATGCCTGTTACTTCACCATAACCTATAGTTTTTCCACCTTCTATAATTGCAAACTTATACCCTATAAAACCAGGTGTTTTTGTATCGAAGGAAGCCATAACGCCCTCAATAGTTTCGCCAGGCATAATCATTTCTACGCCTTCTGGTAAAGTAATAGTACCTATGATACTTTTTTTAACAAACGTAAAGAAGAAAGTCGGTTTATATCCAGAGGAAGCAGGAGTATTTCTTCCTCCTTCATCTTTGGTAAGCAATCTTAACTTAATAGTAAATTTGTTGTAATTATTTACTGTGCCAAACTTAGTTAGCATTTGACCAGTCTTAATTTCATCTTTTGTTGCGCCTTCAACAAGTAGACTAACCTCATCGCCAACAGTTGCCTTGTCTACTGCTTTGCGTTCTATTTCAATTTTTTTAACGATTAATTTCTTGCCAAGTTCTTGGTTATAGATTTCGTCGTTAACGTTTATCGTACCTTGGGCAATTTTAGTCGTTACAATTACTCCACTAACATTTTCAATTGTGAATCTATCGCGGACACCCGTAACTAAATTTGCATTATCATATACAACGAAAGTAATCGTTTCGGTATTTGCATTAACAGTGAAGTTGTCATCATCGGTAGTTAAATCCATTACATTTATAACATGTCTACCAGGTATGTTGTTTTCTTCAGGAGCTAATACAGTAACCCAATCTGTATAAGAATTCGTTACAGCACTAACTTCTACACAAGAAACGCCAAATAATCCACCCTCAAGCTTTTCATCTTTATTTATTTCATACACTTTTTTATCCAGATTGATTTCGAACTTTTTAATAGTGAACACATCCTCTTTTTCACAATGTGCCCATTCCATAGTACCGTTTAGAGTAATTTTATACTTATAGTTCCCTGCATTAGTAGGTGCGGTATCTATCCAATTGTCCTCACCATCATCAACGCAGTAACGAATATTCATACCACCCTCTGTGTTAGTCACAGTAACAAGGCTATCTATGCTTTGAGTAGTACCATTGAACGTAAAGTCAATAGCACCAACGGTAATTTCTCTTGCTTTAGGTGGAATTAAAGTACCATCAATCGTTTTTTCTTCATGGAAGTCGCAAACGTTACAATCTCTTTGCTCCACTCTATTTACACCATATCCAGCCTCGGTTTTAATAGTCCACTCGCTAAACGTGTGGTTTGCTGTGTCCTCTTTTTCAAGAGCGTGTCCGCAAGTTGCAGGGTGCCAGTGGCTATTTTCATCATATTCCCACCTAGTCATATCAAACTTGTGCGTATGCTCTAATTGTGGAATTATTTCTTTTTTTTCGTACTTACAAACCGTACAAATGTACACCTTTTCACCGTTAGCATCCTCAGTTGCTTCTACTGTAATTCTACCATCATCAAAAGTATGCGCTGCAACATCACCTTTTTTGTCAGTATGACTGCAAGTTGCAGGGTGCCAGTGGTTATTTTCATCATATTCCCACCTAGTCATATCAAACTTGTGCGTATGATTTAATTGCGGAATTACTTCCTTTTTTTCGTACTTACAAACCGTACAAGTGTACACCTTTTCGCCGTCGGCATCCTCAGTTGCTTCTACTGTAATTCTACCATCGTCAAAAGTATGCGCTACAACATCACCTTTTTTGTCAGTATGACTGCAAGTTGCAGGGTGCCAATGGCTATTTTCATCATATTCCCACTTTGTAGAATCAAAAGTATGTGCGTGTTTTGGGTTGCAGGCAGTAAGCATTAATATTGATAATACAAACATCAAACTTGCCACAAGAACCTTGCATAGTGAATTTTTTTTCATATTTTTCTCCTTTTTCGATATTTCTTTATTTGTTTTCGCCAT
>CAKPXW010000030.1 GCA_934202505.1 uncultured Bacilli bacterium
ATTATGCCCAAATTCCAACAAATCTTATTTAATTATTTTAAATAATCTACTGTCTACTTGACAAGACTCAGTTCAATTATTCATAATATGCCTTTTTTTTAATTGAAAATTATGTATAATAATAAGTGAAACTAGACAAGAAAATAATTAGGGAGAATAGTCTAGTTTTTTTTATATTTTCCCAATTAATCTATTAATTATTTTTTCATATCCACTTGTTTGAGGATGAATTCCATCAGGGCAATAAGTATTCATGTTATCTTGATTCCATAAATCATAAACATTTATAAAAGAGGCATTGTTATCAAGAGCAATTGACTGAATTATAGAGTTCATTTCTTTTCTTGTTTTAGCATAGTTTGTTGATTCATCATAATTATCAACAAATCCCCATGAAGAATAAGAACATGATAAACATACTATTTCAATATTAGGATTAGCTTCATATATCTTTTTAATAACATAATAATAAGCCCCAATAAAGGATTCAGTTTTTCTATAATTATTATCATTAATATCATCTTTACTTCCAAGAGTTTCTTTGACACAAAAATCGTTTGCTCCAAAAAAGATAAAGGCATATTCAGATTTTTTTAAATCTTCAGCTGCTTCGTTTACTTTAAAAGTTCCATAAAAATCATAATTGTAATTTTTTTCACGAGATATACTATAACCTATTGTTGATCCACTTTTAGCATAGTTATAAACGTTAGACATTTTAAGAGTACTACTTAACATCTCAACCCAAAAATTAGGTTTATTTTTTTCATAAGCTGTAACAGAATTATCAGAGATTGAATCACCAAAAATAGTTGCTGATTTATTTGCTAATGTTTTTTCATCTAAGGATTTTAAATAATAATCTTTAATATTTAAAATACTAACTTCAATATCATAAAAAACTTCTTCATTTCCATCAAGAAATACTCTAATAGTAGAGTTACCTTCTTTTTTACCCATAACATTATCATTGACATCAAAAGATAAAAAGGCTTTATCACTATCCATATCTACAAATTCATTATTTTGAATTTCAACCATTTCAATAAGCATTGCTTTGGAATATGGTTCAATTAAATGATTACGAACATTAAATCTTTTATTAATCGCAATTTCAATTTTTTCTTGATCGAGTATCATATTATTTATCTCCTGACTACTTGAACTGTTTTCAAGTGAAGTACTTATAGAACTACTTTCTTCAATTGTACTTGGGCTTTCTTGATTACTTGAACTTATTTGAAGATTACTGTTTTGTTCTTTATTAGAACAATTAGACATTGATAAACTACATACCATGGAAAGAAAAATAATATTAATTTTTTTCATAGTTAAGTTCTCCTTTTATTATATTAATTTAATTATTATTTGTTAAAAGAGCTTTGCATATTTTATAAATATCTGTATTATCAATTTTATTTGGTAGAGAATAAGAAATATTGTCTTTTAATTTAAAATTAATAAAGTATTTGACATTTTTACTAGAATGGCTTTTTCTTGTATATAATGAATTATCAATTTTTTCTGTGCCTGTATATTTTAAATTTCCAGTTTCATGATCAGCTGTTACTATAATAGAACAATTATCGACATTAGATATCATTGAGGAGGCTAGTTTGATAGAATTATCAAATTCATCTAAATATTCTATCATAGAATAAATATTGTTTTTATGACTTTCTTTATCAATATGTGCTCCTTCAATCATTAAGAAATAACCATTAGGATAATTAAATTCCATATAATTAATAGCAAACTCAACAAGATTTTCAAGAGTTGGGGCTAAGTCATAACTAGTATAATTACTTATTTTTTCAAATGAAGCAATTATTTTATTAGAAGAAACATTTAAATTAGCATAAGATTCAATATAAGTATACCCTTTTTCAATAAAAGTGTTTTTATATTTATCATAACTTGCTTTTCCAGCACCTAAGAAAAGATCTATATTGCTAATAGCTTGATTTGATATTATATCATCTTCATCATTTCTATTTTGAGCATGGCTTGAAAAACAAGCAGGAGTAGCTCCAGATAAAGAATCAGTGGTAATAATTCCTACTCCTTTATTTAAACTTTTAACATATTCACTTATAGTAAGTAAATTTTTATTATGATGTCTACTTACTTCTTTATTATTAACTTTTTTGCCTGTTGCTAAACTAGTAGCAGCGGCAGCAGAATCAGTTGGAGAAAAAATAGAATTAGAATAAGTTGTAACATATCCTTGATCTTTAAAAGAATTTATAAATAAATCTTTGTTTAAATACGAAGACGCTACTTTCAAATGGTTTTCTCCCATCCCATCTCCAATAAATAAAATTACTTTATCACTTTGATTATTAAGAAAATTAAAAGAGTTTTTAGTAGTATTTATTTTCCTTCTAATAATTATCCCTAAAAAACTTACTAATACAACAGGAATAATCATTAAAGAAATAATAAAAATCCTTTTTATATTTTTTTTCATAGAACACCTCCTTAATATCTTAAAACAAAATAAGAAAAAATACAATTCATAAAATCCGGTTTATTTCACAAACTAAAATAGGTGACTTTATATGAAAAAAAGTATTTTCTTAATGTTTATTTTAATATTATGTAGTTGTTTAAATACTGATAATTCCAAAACTGTTTCCAATTCAATAAATACATCTTATATTATAATAGATGAGGAAACTAATGAAATTATCGAAGGAAGCAATATTCATGGTATAAGAAGTGTCGCTTCAATTTCTAAAATAATGACAGCAATATGTGTTATTGAAAACACCAATTTATATTTAGAAACAATAGTTCCTAAAGAAATAGAAAAAGTAGATGGTAGTAGTTTGTATTTACAAGTAAATCAAAAAGTATTAGTAATTGATTTATTGTATGGATTAATACTAAGAAGTGGAAATGATGCTGCAGTGACACTGGCTATGACAACTTGTAATACAATTGAAGAATTTGTTAACTTAATGAATTATAAAGCTAAGCAACTTGGACTAGTAAATTCAAAATTTAATAATCCGCATGGTTTAGATGTAGATGATGATGGAAATATATCTTCAGCATATGATATGGCAATTTTATATTCCTATTGCTTAAAAAATCCCCTTTTTGCGCAAATTGTATCCACAAAAAAATATAAAAACTATGAAAATAAAAACAAACTTTTAAAAAATTATGAATATTGTACTGGCGGAAAAACAGGATTTACAAAGAAAGCTAGAAGGACACTTGTGACAAGTGCAAAGAAAGAAAATAAAAGTTACATAGTTGTTACTTTAAACTATGCAAATGATTTTGAATTCCATAAAAGTTTATATGAAAAATATTTTTTAAAATAAAAATTTGTTTCTTCGTCTTAGTATATGTAACTATTTATCATTTATTGACATAAATGATGAATAATGTTATCATTTGTAGGATTTATGGGAGGAAAAATATGGTATATATTACAAGCTTTTGTGCTTTAATAATTGTGCTTGTTATCCTATTCACTTTCTTTTTTAAAAATAATAAATGCCAAGATAATTTAGCTATCAAAATTGTCACATATACTTTAATAGCTTTATTTGTTGTACGTTTATTTTGCTATAAATCAATTATTGCAGAAAGTCCAGATAAGTTTGTAGGATTAGACACATCGCCTTTAAGTAGTAAGGTACTAACCATAATATGCTTATTGCTAATATGGTTTGATTATTCAGCACTTTTAATCAATTATTGTCAACCGTTTTTTAAAGTAAAAGTATTGCATAATATTGCAAAATTTATGTGTTTACCAATCTTAACTTTAGTTTTAATTTTTGCTAAACCTATTTTAATTTTGTTACAAGGACATGCAAATTTGTCCATACTAACTATAATTTTTGGAATTGAAACTGGTGCTGGCATTGGCATTTCTTTATATAATTTACTAACTTCAATTAAAGAAAAACATACACTAAAAGAAATATTATTAATGTTGCTTTGTTTTTTCTTAATAAGTTTTTCTACACTTCCATCTTATTTTTGCCAATTTGTTTTTGGAAAACCATTATTTACAAGAACTTGGATAATCAAAGAGTTAACGCCATATCATCGTTATGTTTTATATGGTGCTTTTATTCTACCTATAGTAATCTATTATTTATTAAAAGATAAAGATGAAGAGTTCACCAGATTTATTTTAATATATTTAAATGTAGGCGTCTTAGTAGGATTTGTTGTTAATTATAATTATAAAACAATTGTCTCTCCATGGGCTTGGCCATTCCATCTTTGTAATACGGCTTTATTTGTAACACCATTAGTTTTAATTTTCAAAATGAAAAGGTTATTTTATTTTACCTATTTCATTAATGTCGTTGGGGCTTTACTTGCCATGTTGATGCCAAATTATGGCGATGCAACAAATATTTTAAGTATGAGAGCCTTTAACTTTTGGTATAATCATTATTTTGCTTTCTTTATGCCGATATTATTAGTATCTTTAAAGCAATTTGAAAGACCAAAGTTAAAACAATTCATTTATTCAATGGTGGCATTCTTAGGATATTTTATCATTGCTTTATTCTTTAATGTATTCTTTAGTGCAAGAGGACATACAGTTGACTATTTCTTTATTAATAGTAATTTCGTGGCTGATAAATTTGGCGATTGGGCTGATAAAATGTTCAATATTACTGCTAATATAACGATAAACAATTATACTTATGAATTTCATCCTTTATATCAAGTAGTCTTTTTCTTAGTATATGTATTAATAGGCCTTGGTGTTTGGTTTGTTTATGAAGAAGCTTATAAACTTGTTGATGCTCATGGCACTTTAGTTAGTAGAATAAAAAAGATAAAGATTGATGAATATGCTTTAAAAAATGCCCTACAAGGGAGAAAGATGAGTGAACCTATGGAAAAAGATGCTGGAATAAAATATGAATTAAAACATTTTTCAAAAAAATATGGCTCAAGCAATAGATTTGCTGTTGAAGATGCTTCTTTAATTGTGCAGGGTGGAGAAGTATTTGGCTTTTTAGGACCAAATGGAGCAGGAAAATCAACAATTATAAAAACGACAGTAGGTATTCAACCATTAACAAGTGGAAGTATAAATATATGTGGTTATGATGTTGCTACTCAACCAGTAGAAGCTAAGTCTTTAATAGGATATGTTCCAGATCACTATGCTTTATATGAAAAGTTAACTGGAAGAGAATATGTAAATTATATTGCCGATATTTATAATGTTTCTAAAAAAGATAGAGATGAAAGAATTGAAAAATATGTTAAGTTGTTTCAACTTGAACATTCCTTCGATAATATGATAAAGACATATTCACATGGTATGAAGCAAAAGATTACAATTATGTCAGCTTTAGTTCATAATCCTAAAGTATGGATACTTGATGAACCTTTAACTGGACTTGATCCTAATAGTATTTACCAAGTTAAAGAATGTATGAAAGAGCACGCTCAAAATGGTAACATAGTATTTTTCTCAAGCCATCTTATTGACATTGTAGAAAAACTATGCCAAAGAGTTGCTATTATAAAACATGGACATATATTATGTGTAAAAACATTAGAAGAAATTGAAAATAGTGGATATACTCTTGAACAATTTTACTTAAAAATGATTGGAAATGAAGAAGAATAAATAATAGGAGTTTGTAAAAATGCGACAAATAAAAACATTAGTATTTATGCAGCTTAAGGATAAAATTGATGTTAGTTGGATATATTCTAAAAAAAGTAGAATACATACAATTGTTTTAGCATTACTAAAATTTATTGCTATTACTGTTTTATATAGTGCAGTTTTATACCTTGCTAGTTATTTTGGACTTGTATATTATTCAGAAATGCCTAAAATTACTACTCTTGTTATTACAATAGCTTTATTTTTATCTACAATTTCTTGTACGGTTGGACTAATGAATACACTTTATTTTTCCGAAGATAATAAAGTATTAATTACAATGCCAATTCCAACTAATAAAATATATATATCAAAATTATTAGTTTTCTTTTTCTATGAAATAAAAAGAAGTTTCAATTTTACAATACCTTTAATTTTAGCTTGTGCAATTAATATTTCTTTAAAAGGTTATCTTCATTTTTCTTCTTATTTTTGGATGATTATACCTTTAATATTTCTTATCTCATTACCTGTTTTATTAGGGGCAATTTTTTCAATACCATGTATGTATATTTATAGATTTTTAAATAAATATCCACTAATTAAAGGGATTTTAGCTCTAGTAGTTATTGTGCTTTTCATTACAGGTTGTATATTCTTAATTAATTTAATACCAGACCATATAGATTTAATTAATCAATGGCCAGCCGTTAGAAAAGCCATAATTAATTTTTTAAATAATTTTGAAAATCGTTTTTATTTAATGAAACATTTAACAAGAATTATTATTGGGCAAAGACAAGCTAATGGTATTTATCGTGTTGATCCATGGAGTATTTTAAAAATATTTATTTTAATTTTGACAGTAGGCGGCTTGTATTTTACAAACTATTTTATAGCACGTCCAATCTTCTTTAAAATGATGGCCAAAAACTTTGAATTTAATAAAAGCGATAATGCTGAGGGAGTAAACATAAAACATAATCAAATTATTACTTTCAACTTAAAAGAATTCAAAATATCATTACGTTCATTAGATATTTCTATTAATTATTTAGCAATATATATTTTAATACCTTTACTAATTTTATTACTTGATAAAGTATTTTCTTCAATGGATAAAAACAAAACAGGTTATTTAATGTCTTACGCATTTAACATTTTATTGATTGTCTTACCTTTACTATCATCAAATAGTTTAATTGCCACTTTATATAGTAAAGAAGGAAGAGCAGGATATATTAAAAAGACAAAACCTGTAAAACCAATAGTACCATTACTTGCTAAATTAACATTTAATATTATTTTATCAATTCCATGTGTTATTGCTTCGACAATAATATTTAGTAGATATGCAAGTTTTAACTTTATAACAACTTTAATTTTATTGTTAGCAATTTTATTATTACATTATGGCCATATGTTTTATAGTGCAACTTTAGATATTATGAATCCGCAAAATGAATCATATGCAACAAGCGGTGAAGAAGTAAATAATGAAAATGAAAATAAATCATCAATAGTGGCTTTTATTTTATCTATAGTTTATTCTTTAATTGCCTTTAAATTATTTTCTGAAACAAAATTCTATGGAGGTAATGTTTTACCTGCAAGTATAAAATTATTTCTAATTGCTGCTATTTTATTTGCATATTTCTTTATTTCCTTCTTCTTAAAAATAAAGGCATTTTATGGTGAAAAGTAGGTGAGAATGTGAAAAAATCGACAATTATTACCATTTTAATTGTTTACCTTGCAGCAATTTTAGCTGTTGGCTTTTTTGGTGTAAAAATGAAAGTATATGATGAAAAAGTATATGCAACAGATATAGAATGTTTATCGGAAAATTATAAACCTTATGAGGAGATAAAAGATGGCGTAAATGGTGAAATAAAAATTGATAAGTATGTACATGGTATGAGAATAGACTTACTATGTAGATGTTTACCATCAAATGCTACTAATTCAGACTTAGAATATCGATATGATACAACTTTACCTGTTGAATTTGTAGAAAATCCAGATCATACAGGGTATTTTATAATTAATGGATCTTGTAACTTTGTTGTAACGGTCATTGCAGAAGATGGTAAAAATGCCACAATGAAAATTAGAATTATCGTTATCGATCCTAGTGATATATTTGACTGAAATCTAAGAATTATACTTGTATAATTCTTAAATTATGAAATTTTGTATGGTTGCTTTTAAATTTTAAATTGTATATAATAGGCGTAGTCTATATGAAAATGGAGGAAATTATGAAAAAACAAAATCTATTGCTTGCACTAGCAAGTTTAACGATGGTAGTTGGATGTAAAAATAATCATCCAAGTGATAGTGATTCAATAAATTCAGAACAAAATCCATCAACTAGTCAATCAGCATCTTCAACAAGTAGTGAAGAATCATCTAGCACAACTAGTGAATCTACTGAAAGTAGCAATTCATCAGCTGTAGGAAGCATAATTGCAGTTTCAACTATAACAAGAAATGATTCATTTGTTAATTTTGATGCTAATAGAAGTGAAAAAACAAATAAACAAATTGAATTTATAAACAAAGATTGCACTTATAAAGTTGGCGATGATAATCCAATTAACCTTTTACCAAATACTACTTTTTTAGAAAAAGATTTAGCAACTGGTGAAATCCGTAATGTAGAAGTTGATAAATGGGACTATAAAATTAACATTTCTTATAAAAAAGATGAAAAATATGTGGCAATAAGTGATGAATTAAAATTTATTGACAGCATCGATTATCAAAAATGTTTAGTTGATTTTTCTTCAAATGCTATTGGAAATAGTTTTAAAGTGGATATAATTCCAGAAAATTTAACTAATAAACAGCTAAATGAAATTGGTAAATATACAGTATCAATGGAATTTGATGTAGTAGATGGCTTCAACTGCTATGATTCAAAAGAATTGGCTTATATTAATAATTCCAATGATACATTACATTATATGGATTATTATGCTGATAAAACAGAAGCTACAGCTTGGACAAAATTTAAAAAAGCCAATAATTTATTAGAAGACTATTATCCAACAAGAATCATTCTTCAAAAAAATATTAGTATTACAGCAAATGATATTCCTGTAGAATATACATATTTAAAAGAAGAAGTTTCTTCGGCTGATGGTGATTATAAACGTGTAGTAGGCTCTTTAAAAGACTATAACACTATTTATAATAGAATGCTTGCTGATAATGAAGAATTTGAAATTGAAGGTAATTATTTCAGTTTAGATGCTTCTAAAATTCCTCTTGTAATTCGTGAATCAAACAAAATTACTGAAGAAGGTAAAGTTGTGTCTCATGCTACATTTTTAAGAGTAAGTGGAGCTACTACTGCTACTACTGGAGTTAGAAACACAAATTTAATTGGTAATGCTCCAAGACAAGAAAATACAACTCTTTCTGGAGGAATTATCTTTAATAAAACAAATGAAACTTCATTTACAGCTAGTAATAATTTAGCAGTATGTTGGTTTATAACTTATATGCCAAATAATACATTCCAAAAATATTTAATTAATGATTGTAAAGCTTATGATAACTTTAATTCCTTTATTTATAACTGGGGTTCTCCAGATGTAGAAGTAAATAATTGCGAATTTATTGGTGCAGGTGGTCCAGTTGTTATTCAAGACCATATTCATTCTACAGATGCAGATGGAGGAACTGCTCCAAAGACAGTTGTTAACAATTCAATACTTGAATCTTATGTTGCAGGAAGTGAAGGATGGTTTTCTGTAGTTCATGCTGAACAAGCTGCAGCTCAAATTAAAGGCTTAGATCAATTATTTAATGCTTATGGCAAATCCTTCTTAAAAAATAGTGGTCAAGAAGATAAAATAACTTATATTAATTTTATATGTATTAATAAATCAGGTGACAGCCAATCGCCAACTGCAAGTAAAGTAAGTGGCGAATTTACAATGAATAATTATGTATCGAATTATGGGGAAGGATCAGTTTTAAAACAATTCTTTGATACAACATTTTCTATGGGGGCTCCTGCTTTCCAAACTTCCGCTGGTGGATATTCTTATACAGATGGTAAAACAGGATTATTTGATGCTACAAATTCATTAATTACAGATCCAACAAATAATATGTTAAATGGAGATACAATTACTATTTATTTCCAAGGCATGATGATTGTTTTAGGTAATTATCATTCTTACGTATTAGAGTAGTATTATTTTAGAAGGTATCTTACAAGATACCTTCTTTTATTTAAATGAGGAATTAAAAATGAGTAATAATAGAATTAATTTTGAACAAAATAAAAGGCAAATAGAATTGCTAGAAAAGTATTATACACTTGACAAGGATAATAAAATAATATCAATTACTTTACATTATGAAAAAGCAAGTGAACTTCTAGCAAAAAATATAGGAAACACTAAACTTTTCAACTTTTCTCAAGAAGTTTTAGAAAAAATAGATAATATTATTCAAAATATTCCTGCAGGATATAAAGTGGCAATAAATTTTGAAATAGAAGATTATGAAGGCTATAATCCTAAAGAATTAATTGAATCTTTTAATGATACTTTAGAACTTGCCCAATATGATTCAAGAAGACAACGTCAAAGAAAAGAATTGTTGTGTGCAATATTGGTATTAGTTGGCATAATTTTACTATTTATAATGGCATCTGGGAAAGGAAATGGTTGGTTCGGAAGTGGAATAAAAGAAGATATTATCGAAGAAATTATTGATATTGCTGCTTGGGTATTTGTTTGGGAAGCAGTTTCTATATTTTTCCTTGAACATTCAAAAGAAGCAATATTCTCTTTAAAAATAAGAAGAATGGTTACTAAAATATCAATGTATGAAAAAAATAATTCTACTCCTCTTGCTTGTGAAAAAGCAGATGATGTATTTGGAAAATGGGAAAATGAAGAAAAAATAAAAAAAGTTGGCAAATACTTTTTACTTATTTCTAGTGTTGCTTTCATTTTTATGAGTTTTTATTCATTTTATGATTTATATCGAATATTATCTGGTCAAAATTATAATTTACTAAAAGTTAGTATGTATGCTTTTGTTACAATTATCTATTTCATCATCTCTTTTATTGCGGGTCTTGGTGGCATTTCAAGATTTTTAGGGAGAAATGAAAAACTTGGCAAATTTGTAGGACCTTATGCTATCTTTTTATCGATAGTAATTTGTCTTGCAGTTGTTGTTACTTTAATTATGGGAGATTGGAAATCTATTTTTTCTATCATTTCATCTTTAGTTATTAATATTTTTTATGTAATTGGTTTTTATATTGATAGATATGTTAAATAATCAATAAAAGGAATTGTCTATGAATAAAATAAAAAACATTATAAAAAAAGTGCCAATCTATGGATATATTTGGGCAGTATTATTAATAATCCTTCAAGCCTTGTTTTACTTTTTAGGTTCAACTATTTCAAGAAAGATTGGCTTTAAACCAATAAATATGAAAATTGATAGTATTGATAATGCCATAAAATTAATTCCTATTTTTATAATTCCTTACATTTATTCGTATATTTTATGGTTTTTTGCTCCTATTGCTATATCGTTAACTAGTAAAAAAAATTTTATTAACTATTTATTTGGAATAATTGTATCTTACATAATAGGTTTTATTATTTTCATATTTTTTCCAACAATTATGTCAAGAGTAGATGAAAGATTATATGATAATTTAGGAAATGACGTTTTATCAAGGTTAATTAAAATTATCTATGACTCAGATGGAAAAGAATATGGTTATAATTTATTTCCTAGTTATCATTGTCTAGTTAGTACATATTGTTATCTTGGAATTAGAAAGCAAAAAGAAATCTCTTTTTCTTTTAAAACATATACTTTAATAGTCGCAATTTTGATTTGTATGTCTACTATATTTACTAAACAACATTACTTTGCTGATATATTAGGTGGTGTTGGAATTGCCATATTTACATATATAATTATAAAAATTATAAATCCAGGCGAAAAAATAACAAAACTACAAGAAAAAGAATAAAAATTATGTTATCATATTATATAATTATTACTAGGTAATAATTAAGTAGTATGATAAGGAGAATAATTATGGCACAATTTACGAAGATTGCAATAAAGAAAACCTTTATAGATTTATTAAATGAAAAGTCTTTTGATAAAATTACAGTTCAAGAAATTGTTAGTCGTTTAGGAATTAATAGAAATACTTTTTATTATTACTATGAAGATAAATATGATTTAATAAAAAAAATATTTGAAGAAGAAGCTCAAAAAGCTATTGATGAAGCACATATTTGTCAAACTTGGAAAGAAAGCTTTGCTAATAGTGCTAAATTTGCTTTAGAAAATAAAAAAGCTATTTATCATATATATAATTCTGTAAATAGAGAAGATTTAGAAAAATATTTATATATAGTTGTAAAAAATCTAATCATTTTATTTATTGATAGTTATGATACAAATAAAAAAATATCGAAAACTAATAAAGATTATTTAGTTGGTTTTTATAAATATGCCATCGTTGGTTTTATATTAGATTGGATAAGTAGAGGAATGACAGAGGACTTAATGGTATTTACAGGTCCTTTTGAAAAATTATTTATTGAAAATATAAAATTAGTATTAGCAAATGATAATTAGGCATTTATATATAAATGCCTAAAAATAAAGCAAATAAATAGGAATGCTTAATAATTAGGCATTTCTTTTTTTTGTCCATATTTTTTATCTTGGAACATCAATATAATCTTTATTGGGTTTAAGGAGGACGAAAAAATGAAATTCGGAAAGTTTGTTGTAAAAAATAAAGTATTAATATTAATTATATCTTTACTTTTATTAATACCATCATTTTTGGGAATGATAAATACAAGAATTAACTATGATATCTTAACTTATCTTCCAGGTGATATTGAAACTGTAAAAGGACAAGATATTTTAATGGATGAATTTAATAAAGGAGCATTTTCTTTGGTTTTATTTGAAGATATGCCAGATAATGATGTTATTAAAACTAAAGAAAAAATTGCTAAAGTTGACCATGTAGAAACTATTATATGGTATGACACAATAGCAGATATTACTATTCCTAAAGAATTATTACCAGAAAAGTATTATGAAGCATTCAATAATGCGGATACAAATACGACAATGATGGCTATATTCTTTAACACTTCAACATCTGCTGATGAAACAATGGAGGCTATTAAAGAAATTAGAAAAATAACTAATAAGCAATGTTATGTAACAGGTATGTCAGCATTAGTTACAGACTTAAAAGCTTTATGTGAAAAGGAAGAACCAATTTATGTTGCTATTGCTGTAGTTCTTGCAACAATTGCAATGATGATTTTCTTAGATAGTTATATAATTCCATTTATTTTCTTAGCAAGTATTGGGTTAGCAATCTTATATAATTTAGGATCCAATTATTTCTTGGGGCAAGTATCTTATATTACAAAAGCAATTGCTTCAGTCTTGCAACTTGGCGTAACTATGGATTATTCAATATTCTTATGGCATAGTTATTCAAGTAATAAATTAATTAGTGCAAATAAAGAAGAAGCAATGGCTAAAGCTATTAATCAAACTTTAGTATCAGTTATTGGTAGTTCAATAACAACTGTAGCTGGTTTTATTGCCTTATGTTTCATGAGTTTTACACTTGGAAAAGACTTAGGAATAGTTATGGCAAAAGGTGTTGTCTTTGGAGTTATTTGTTGCGTAACAAATCTTCCTGCCTTGATTTTACTTTTTGATAAATTACTTGAAAAGACAAAACATAAATCATTAATTATTGATATGCATAAAGTATCAAATTTCATTGTAAAACATTATAAGATTTTTGCTGGAGTATTTGTAATTTTATTAATTCCTTCAATTATCGGATATAGCAAAGCTGGTGTTTATTATGATTTAAGTAGTAATTTACCAGAAGATATGGAATTTGTTATAGCTAATAGTAAACTACAAGAAGATTTTGATATAGCAAGTACCCATATTGTTCTTGTTGATTCTAAAATGAGTAGTAAAGATGCCACAAATATGTTAAATGAATTTGATAAAGTAGATGGAGTAAAATATTCATTAGGATTAAATTCATTAATTGGAACCGAAATTCCAGAAGAAGTAATACCTGAAAGATTATTAAGTACCTTAAAGAGTGATAATTATCAATTAATTTTGATAAATTCTAAATATTATGTTGGTAGTGATGAAGTAAACGATCAAATAACATCATTAAATGAAATCATGAAAAAATATGATAAAAATGGAATGTTAATTGGCGAAGCTGCATGTACAAAAGATCTAGTTGATATTACAAAACATGATTTTAGTGTAGTAGATGTAATTTCTATTGTTTCAATCTTCGTTATCATTGGAATTGTTTTAAAATCATTTATCTTACCATTTATCTTAGTAGCCGTTATCGAAACAGCAGTATTTATCAATCTTGGAATTCCTTTCTATACAGGAACATTACTTCCATTTATTGCTCCAATATGTATATCTACAATTCAACTTGGAGCAACAGTCGATTATGCTATATTGATGACTTCAAAATATAGAGAGCAAAGATATGCAGGAGTTGAAAAGAAAGAAGCAATCAGTAATGCTCTTGCTTCATCAATTCCATCAATCATTGTTAGTGCAATTGGATTCTTTGCCGCTACAATTGGTGTAGCAATTTATAGTGATATTGATATTATTAGTTCTTTATGTAGTTTAATGGCACGTGGAGCAATAATTTCAATGTGTTCAGTAATATTTATCTTGCCATCATTGTTTGTAATATTTGATAAAGTAATATGCAAAACAAGTTATGGATTTATAAATAAAAAAGCTTAGGAGGGAATAAAAATGAATAAAAAATTATTTGAAAGTGGATTAATGACTTTAGTAACTTTGTTAGCTTGTTCATGTTCAAATAAAGCTAATAGTGATAGTGAAAATAAAGAAAGTGATTCACTTACTACTTCAGAAACTGAAGTAATTGAGGGAAATGGAAATAGATGTGCATATAAAGATGAAACAGTTTATGTAATCACTAAAAACACAGGAGAAGCTAATAAAATAATTGTTGAAGATTGGTTAAAAAATACTAATAATGAAGAAATTATAGTTGACTATTCATCTCTTACAAACATCTATAATGTAAAAGGTGACGAAATATTTAATAATGATAATGGAAACTTAAAATGGCTTTCTAAGGGCAATGATATTCATTATCAAGGATTATCTAATAAGAAACTTCCTGTAGAAATGAATGCAACTTATACTTTAGATAATCAAACAATTTCACCTGATAAATTAGGTGGAAAAACAGGCCATTTATCTATCAACTATACATTTACAAATAATACATTAAGTGCTAATGGATATGTTCCATTTCTAGCTTTAAGCGGAATGATTCTTGATAATGATACATTTAAAAATATTTCTATTGATAGCGGAAAGATAATTCGTGAAAGTTCAAAAAGCATTGTTATTGGTTATGCTTTTCCAGGGCTTAAAGAAGATTTAGGATTAAATGGTATTGATCTTCCTATTAGTAATGAATTTTCTTTTGAAGCAGATGTTACAGATTTCTCTTTAGAAACAACATTAACTGTAGTAGATAATTCATTATTACAATCATTAGTTGAATCTATAAATGTAGATACTTCTACTGATGAATTTATGCAAAAAATATATCAGTTTGTATTATCTTTAAATAATCAAACTTCTACAATATATGATAG
>CAKPXW010000031.1 GCA_934202505.1 uncultured Bacilli bacterium
TAATTGTTCCTTCACAAATGGAAGCTTTAATTCGTTATATTGATAATAAAATTCAACAAAATGCTGTTTTGGATGATTTTTCTAAAAATGCTAAAGATGTAGTTGATTTTTCTACAGATGATGCTTCAGTTACTATCGAAGCTCCTATTATTAAACTTTGTGATTCAATACTTAAAGATGCAATTAGTAGAGGAGCCTCAGATATTCATATAGAACCTTCAACAGAACAAATTATAGTTAGATATAGAATTGATGGTAAACTTACTGTAATTGATAAAATGTCAATGAATTTATTTCAATCAATTTTAGCTCGTTTTAAAATTATGGCAGAAATGAATATTGCTGAAAGACGAGTTCCTCAAGATGGTAAAATAAACCTAGAAATTAATGGCCAAAAATATGATTTCCGTGTATCTACTATTCCAACAATTAATGGTGAAAAACTAGTTATAAGAATTTATAATATAAACCTTGCTTCAGGTAATATTTCAAATTTAGGTCTTGATGCTAATCAAGAAAGAATTATTTTAGAAATGATTACAAGACCACATGGAATTATTTTACTTACAGGTCCTACAGGGTCTGGTAAATCTACAACTCTATATACTTTTTTAAGATATTTAAATAGAGAAGATACAAACATTATTACTGTTGAAGACCCAGTAGAAAACCAAATTACTGGAATTAACCAAGTACAAGTTAATGCTAAGGCTAATATGACTTTTGCTTCAGCTTTAAGATCAATATTAAGACAAGACCCTAACATTATAATGATTGGGGAAATTCGTGATGAGGAAACTGCTCAAATTGCCACTCGTGCAGCTATTACAGGTCACTTAGTATTATCTACAATTCATACTAATGATGCTTCAGGAGTAGTTACAAGACTTATTAATATGGGGATTCCCCCATATTTAGTTGCTGATTCTTTAATTGGTTCTATATCGCAAAGACTTGTTAGAAAATTATGTGATGAATGTAAAATAAAAGTAGAAACAACTCCTGCTGAAATGCAAATGTTAAAAATTGATAAACCACAATTTATTTATAAACCATGTGGTTGTAAGGCTTGTAATAATACAGGCTATTCAGGTCGAGTTGGTGTATTTGAAATATTAGTTTGCGATGATTTAGTTAAAAATACAATTATGAGTAATAATTTTACTAGCGAAACTTTAAATAAAGTTGCTCATGATAAAATGGAAACTATTATGGAAAATGCTGCAAGAAGAGTTTTAGCTGGTGTTACTTCCATTGAAGAATATGAACAATTATCAGAAGTAGTTGAAGTAAAAAATATTCAAAGATAAATTATAGAGGCATAGTAGATAATTGCTATGCCTTTATTTATTATAAAAAAACATTTTTTTTAAAATTATGTATTGAAAATCAATTGATTTTATTATACAATATGTAAGTGCTGATGCCCACGTAGCTCAGTTGGATAGAGCATGCGCCTTCTAAGCGCAGGGTCACAGGTTCGAATCCTGCCGTGGGTACCATAATAGAAGAATAGGCCTGATAAATGCTATCAGGTTTTTTGTTGCAATAATGGCATAATTTATATTTAAAATGTAGCATTTTATTTATCATATAGAATATTATAATTTTGTAGGTTGTTAATAGATTTCCTAGATGAAATCTATTATTAACCTTTTATTTTGATTTTATATTTCCTTAAACTAAATGGGTGACTAAAAATCCTCCATATGATATAGATACAAGTATTCTTAAAAAGATTATTCAACAGAAAATGTAATAACTTAATCTAATGGATATGCTTATTCTTTTATATGGAATATCATTATGTATTTTGAAATGAAATAAAAGAATTATTTTCTATTTGTATGATATAGAGTGATCAGCTACTTATTAATTCTATATTGTAAAAGTCAACTAGGAAATTGTTCTATATTGTAAATAATTTAATAAAAAATAATAAAAATATATCGGTAAAAAATCCAAAAAAATATATAATATAAATTAGACAAGACTTTTTACAAATAACAAAATTTGAAAGGAGTATCGAGATATTTTATGAATGGATTTAAAATTGTAAAATTTGTAGACAATAGTTTTGAAATTGATGTTAGAGCAGATATAAATAATGAAACTGTTTGACTTTCTCAAGAAGAAATGGCTTTGTTGTTTGATGTTGACCGTACAAGAATTGTTAGACATATTAATAATATCTATAAAGACAAAGAGTTAGATATTACTTCAACATGTGCGGAAAACACACAAGTTCAACTAGAAGGAAATAGAAAAGTTAATCGAACTATAAAAATTTATAATCTTGATATGATTATTTCTGTTGGGTATAGAGTAAAATCGCAAAGAGGCATTATTTTTAGAAAATGGGCCAACAAAGTTCTAAAAGAATATTTAATTCAAGGCTATTCCATTAATGAAAAAAGAATAGAAGTACTTAATAAAACAATTGAAGTGCAAAATAAAATGCTTGCATCATCATTAAACATCGACCAAGAAGCATTAGTTAATGTTATAGAAGAATATACTAAAGCTTTAGATTTATTAGATGATTATGATCATCAATGTTTAGTTAAACCAAAAGGCAATGAAACATTATATAAGTTATCATACTCTGATTGTAAAATAATTATTGATTCGATGAAGTTTAAAAATATGTCATCAGTATTTGGCATTGAAAAAGAAAATGGAAAATTAGAAGGAATTCTAGCTGCCACCTATCAAAATGTTTTTGGGGTAGAAGTTTATCCTTCATTAGAAGAAAAAGCTGCTCATTTGCTATATTTTATAGTAAAAGATCATCCATTTATTGATGGCTGTAAAAGAATTGCGGCAACATTATTCTTGGAATTTTTAAATATAAATCACGCATTAATTAAAAATGACAAAATGATAATATCTAACGATACATTAGTTGCAATTACCATTTTAACTACTGAATCAAAACCAGAAGAAAAAGAAGTTATCTACTAAACTATAATTATGAAAAGTTCTAAGAGTCTTTATTTTTCTTTAACTTTATCTTTACTTATCATGCTGTAGAAAGCATAAAAAGTAAAGATATTAGGGCGTGTAACTATGTATTCTTATAAGCTATTAGAAAACAAACTTAAGGAAATTGGTTTAACTAAGTCTGACTTAATTACTAAACTTGGTATTTCATCTAAAACTATCGCAAAAATTGCAAAGGGAGAGAAAATTGCAAATAACATTCTTGTCAAGATAGCAGATTATTTACATTGTAGTTCTAACGATTTATTCAAAGAACTTTGCGATATGGAAGAAAACATATGATTTTAAATAGAAATAATATCAAAAATTTTTATTTGAATGGTTTACTATTATGACTTTATTTAACTTTAAAAAGTTATTTATAATATAAGCCTTATTCCCAAAAATTGTTTTTATTTTAAAATTTGGGAATAAAAAACAAAAGAAAGATGTTGTATAATATTATTACCAATTAATGAAAATAATTTAGAAAGTGGGAATAGTATGAAAATAACATTAGCAGCAATTGGATTTAAAACTTTTGATGTTCAATTTAATAAAAATTCCATATTATCTTCAATAAAAAAGTATGCTTCCACAACTGATCTAATTTTGTTTGGGGAAGCTTTTCTGCAAGGATTTAATTCTTTATCATGGAATTTTGAGATTGATAGAAATATAGCTATAACACAAAGTGATGAAATAATTGAAGAAATATCGAAAGCTTGTTACAAATATCAAATTGCTGTTTCTTTTGGCTACTTTGAGCTTTTAAATGATAAAATCTATAGCAGTCAAATAACAATAAATAAAAAAGGAATAATTATAAATAATTATAGAAGAGTATCTATTGGATGGCGTGTTAAAGAAACAGATTTTCATTACATTGAAGGAAATAATTTGGAAGCATTTGATTTAAATGGACATAAAATGGCTATAGGATTATGTGGTGATTTATGGTATGAAGAAAATATAAAAAAAATAGCATCTTTAGGTATGGAAATAGTATTGTGGCCCGTTTATACGGATTTCAATTATAATAAGTGGAATAATTTTGAAAAATATGATTATGCTATCCAAGCAAAGTTATTAAATGTTCCTGTAGTATATGTAAATTCATTTTGCCTTGATAGTGATGAAGAAAATATAGCAAAAGGTGGATCAGCATTATTTATTAATGGCAACATTATTGAAGAAATTCCTTCAGGTAAGGAAGGATTTTTAACTATAAAATTATAATAATGTATTTTATTATGGATAAACATTCATAAAAAGAAAAAGGAGACTTATATGAAAATAGAGATGATTGGCTATAATGATGCAAAAACTATTGCAATATATAGTTGTATTAAAATAATGCCTTTTTTTCTTTCTTCTTTAATTATTTCATTTCTTTGTCTAATTCCAACTTTTATATTTAGAATATATGAATTAGCATTTGTTTTTATATTTCCAGTTTTATTAATTTTTATTATAATATTTCAATATATTATCAATATCAATTACAAAGAATTTTTAAAAGGAACAAAGGTTAGACATAAATTCGTATTTGAAAATTCCTCTTTATATAAAGATGGCAAAAAAATAAAAAATATAGAGAATATACGCTTATATAAATTAAAAAAATATTTATTTTTAGAATTAGATAAATCTTATTATAGAATTTCAAATAATGATTTTTTAATAGGTTCTAGAGAAGAATTTCTAAATCAATTACGGTTTTATCCTAATCATTATATTGCTTTTAATTTACCATTTAAAACAGACAAAGAAATTATAGAAATTTTATTTAATGAAATTAACTTAGAAAATAAAGAACGTTTATTTTATTCAAAAGATAAAAAAAGAGTTATTTATATTTATAAAAATTCTGTAGGTAGTTATTCAATTAACTATGAAAAAATATTCATTGCATATGATGAGGAAAGATATTATTCAGGAAAATATGGTTGGTGGGAAGTAGACTATAATAATTCTACTCCATCATTTTATGGAACCATTGATGAAGCATTTAATGATATTAAAAATGAAATACAAGATTTTATTGAATATAAATAAATTATGATTTTATCTTATTTTACTTATTTAATTTGATTTTTAAATTAAAAATATTATTATGACTTTTATATTTATATATGAATTTTAAATATTTATACTAATTGATTTTTACTAAAAATAATGTTATTCTTATTTCGTAAAAAGTCGGTTAACCGTAAAAATACTAAATGAGGTGACATATAATCATGATTGAAATCAAAAGAGACTATTATTTAAATCAGTTAATAGAAAAACAAGGTAATGGAATGGTAAAAATCATTACTGGAATTAGAAGGTGTGGAAAAAGTTACTTACTTTTTAAATTATTTAGAAAATACTTATTACAAAATGGAATTAAGGAAAAGCAAATTATTGCTCTTTCATTAGATGATGATGAAAATGAAGAATACTTGGATCCTACAAAACTTTCTAAATATTTAAAATCAAAAATAACAAATGATGAAGAAAATTTTTTTATTTTGTTAGATGAGGCTCAACTTGCTATAACTGATGAAGAATATAAAGGTAAGAAAATGATACGATTATATGGTATTCTTAATAGCCTTTTAAAACATAAAAATGTTGATGTGTATATTACAGGTAGTAATTCTAAGTTTTTATCTTCAGATATATTAACAGAGTTTAGAGGACGTGGAGATGAAATTAGAGTGTATCCTTTATCTTTTGCAGAATTTATGTCTGTATATTCAAATGATGCTTATTCTGGGTATCGTGAGTATTCATTGTACGGTGGACTTCCTTATGTAGTAATAATTAAAAAAATAGAAGAAAAGATAAAGTATTTAAATACCTTATTTAAAAATACTTACTTAAAAGATATTATAGATAGACATAATTTAAAAAATGATATGGTTATGGAAAACTTAGTTAATATATTAGCTTCTGATATAGCAACTCTTACAAATCCTACAAAACTTGCTAATAGTTTTATATCACACTCTATAAAAACTAATGCAAATACAATTTCTTCTTATATAGATTATCTTATTGATGCATTTATAATTTCTAAAGCTCAAAGATATGATATAAAAGGTAAAAAATATATATCTTCTCCATTTAAGTATTATTTTGAAGATATAGGATTGCGTAATGCAAGACTTAATTTTAGACAAATAGAGCCTACGCATGCAATGGAAAATATTTTATATAATGAATTAATTATGCGTGGATTTAATGTTGATGTTGGCGTTGTTGAAAAATATACCAAAAATAGTAATGGACAAAATACAACTGTACTTTTAGAAATTGATTTTGTCTGCAATAAAGGGAGCCAACGTTATTATATTCAATCGGCGTATTCAATTCCTGATATAAGTAAAATGGAACAAGAACAAGCTTCTTTAGACAGAATAGATGATTCTTTTAAAAAGATTATTGTCGTACAAGATAATATTGCTCCATGGCATAATGAAAAAGGATATCTAATTATAAATATTTTAGATTTCTTGCTTAAACCAAATAGTTTAGAATTATAATTTGATTGATTTTCGAAAATAAATTCTATAATTTTTAGTCCATTATTAGTGCAATAGTGGACTTTTTTATGCTTAAATAATATATTCATTTCGTAAAAAGTCGGTTAACCGTAAAAATACTAAATGACTTTATATATAGAAAAACTCTTTTAATAGATTAAAAACTGCAAATAATATGGACAAAATAAAATATATTATTTATATAAACATAAAAGCATAGAAATTGAAATTTTTTAGTGTATAAATCAGTATTTTAATGTCGATTTATATTGAATTTTGGCACTTAGAATGATAAAATAGACAAGAAATAGATATTAGGAGTTTTTTATATGAATGAAAGTTATAAAGAGACAGTTCTTTTATTAAAATATATGATTTCACATAATAAAAGTCATATTGAAGAATTAAAAGAACTTTTTATACGTGTAAAGAAATACGATAGTAGTCTTGAAAAAATTTTTAATGATGCAGTTTTAGATTACGAAAATGGAACTAAAAAATTAGAAACATTGCTAACAAAACTTACACAAAAAGAGGAAGAATAAAATGTGCTTATCAACAGTTTATAAAGAAAAAAAAGATTTAAAAAACAAAATTATGGAAAATGTTTGTACAATTAATCTTACTAAAGAAGGTTTAGTATTTACTGATTTAATGGATCGAAAATTAAAATACAATGGAAATCTAATTGAAGCAAATTTAGTAGATGGATATGTCATTGTAAGCAAGGAGAAATAGTTTTGAAAAAAGAACCTATAATTTTAGCTTTTTGTGGAAAAGGTGGCGTTGGAAAGACAAGTCTATCGGCCATCTGTATAAGAATTTTAAATGAAACATATCCTGATAAAAAAATCTTAGCAATTGATGCTGATCCAGCAATTGGACTTGCGACAGCTTTAGGTGTTAAAGCTTCAAGTACAGTAGATGATATTAGAAAATTATTTATTGAAAATGTAGAAAATGGTAATACAGCTAATGCTATGTCTTTATTAGCTGAAGCAAAATATCAAATCTATGATGCTTTAGTCGAATTAAACAATGTTAGTTTTTTAGCAATTGGAAGACCAGAAGGTGCAGGCTGTTATTGCAAAGTAAATGCTTACTTAAAAGAAGTAATAGCACTTCTTGCTTCGAATTATGATTATGTGGTTATAGATGGTGAAGCAGGAATTGAACAAGTAAATCGTCGTGTTATGGAAAAAGTAACCCACTTAATTCTAGTTTCTGATGCTTCTAAAAAAGGTTTAGAAGTCGCAAAAACTATCCAAAAAGTTTCTTCGGAACTGGTGATTAGTGATAAAGTTGGCTTAATTTTAAATAGAATTATCAATAAAGATATTCTAAATAGTTTAGACTTAAATGGACTTAATTTATTAAGTGCCATATTAAATGATGAGCAAATGATTTTAAGCGATGTTAAAGGTGATTCAATATATATGCTTGATAAAAGTGCATTAGTAATGAAGGGAATGCAAGATGCACTTAGAAAATTAGATATAATTAAGTGAGGTAAAAAATGAAAGATTTAAAACATTTGTATTATTTTGAAAAATTATTAGACGATGCAAATAATGAGTTAGTAAGAGAAGCTAAAAACGCTGGTCTTAAATGTGTAGGAAGTGTTTGCTATCAAATCCCTGAAGTACTTTTAAATTTAGAAGGAATATTTTCAGTAAGATTAAGAGCCCCAAGAACAGGTTCTATGGAAATGGGAACTTACTACATGACATCATTTCTTTGCGAGTATACAAGAGCACTACTTGAAAGAGCACTAGAAGGTGGATATCAATTTTTAGATTGTCTAATTGCTCCTGATGGTTGTACAATGATTAATCGTTGTGTAGAAAATATGGAACTTTTAAAAACTATGCCAGCTGAAGGCTTTTTCTTTAAATATCTTGAAGTTCCAATGAAAGCTGATGAAAATGGTTTAGCTCTTTATGTTAGTGAATGTAGAAAAAAAGTATTAGATGCTTTACATGAAAACTTTAATGTTGATGTAAGTGATGAAGCTTTAAGAAAAGCTGTTAATGAACATAATAAAATTTGTAAATTAATTACTGAACTTGGTGAATTTAGAAAAGAATCTAATCCTAAAATTACAGGCTATGAATTTCATATTCTAACTATGGCAACTTATGTTTGCCCTCATCATTTACTTTTAAAGAAATTAGAAGAAACATTAGAAGAAGTTAAAAATCGTGTTGTTGATGAAAAGCCAAAATATCGTGCCCGTGTAGTAGTGGTTGGATCTGAAATTGATGATGTAGATATGATAAGACTTATTGAAGAATCTGGTGCCTTAGTTGTTGCCGATCGTTTCTGCTTTGGATCATTACCAGGTCGAGAAGAAATTATTTTAAATGATAAAGAAGATGTATTAACCCAAATATGTCGTCATTATTTACAAGCATGTATGTGCCCTAGACATATGAATATGGAAAAATTCCATCGTCGTAAAGAATTTATCAATGAACTTGCTATAAAATATCATGCTGATGGCATCATTTATGAACAAATGAAATTTTGCGACCCATGGGCATATGAAAGAGTAACAGGAACATTTAATATGCGTGATAAATACAATTATCCTGTATTATCAATAGATAGACCATATGCAGTAGGGAGTTCAGGACAAATTAGAACTAGAGTTCAAGCATTTGTTGAAAGTATCGAAATAAAGAAACTTCAAGGAGGTAAAAACTAATGGGTAGAAAAGTTGGTAGTGAGGCTCTTGGTAAGTTTTATACCGGTGGAAGAGTAAGAAGCCGACGTGAATGGCGTGGCTTTAAAGACACAATGTATGATTTTTTCTGCTGGATAAAAATAATGTTAATGCTTGGTAAATTTATTATTAAGCCAGCTAACTTAAAAGGATTTTTTAGATATCGTTGGATGCTTAATTATTTAGCAGTTCCAATGATGATTGATAAACATACTGTTGGTTTACGTGGTGAACATTTAAGAATTGCTCATACAGAATATGATTTAGTTGCTAAAGATGTTGCAGCTTTATTAAATACAGCATTCCATGCTGATAGAAACTGTGGAAATAATAAAAAATTATCTAAAAAAATTGTTATTCTAGATGAAAATGAAATGTTTTGTATAATGTGTGGATTTCCAAATTTAAAAGCAATAAGTTGGGAAACAGCAGCAGTATATGTTTCAGTATTATTAAATGGTAGTGCTGTTACTCATTATTTAGATGTGGTTCAAGAAATGGGAATGCCTGGTGATGTATGTCCAATGCCAGCAGCTGAAGCTGGCGTAGCCATTGATGGGGATATGCCAATATTTGGTGCATGTGCTGTTCAATGTAATACAACTTGTGATGGTTCTTTAATGGGTAATGGAATTATGGCAAGCAAATATGAAGAATATGGTATTCCAACATTCCAAATAGCCGCTCCTTTAAGACATACTGAAAAAGGTGTTCAAGAATATGCCGCTCAAGAAATAAGAAATGCAATTAAATTCATTGAAGATAACACTGGAGAAAAATGGGATTGGAACCATTATTTCAAATGTGCAAGACGTTTTAATGAAGAAACAAGAAACAGAGTTGGTTGGATGGAATTATCAAGAACTATGTATCCTCAAGTATTTGGAGCTAATCTTGCCTTATATTCTGAAACTACATATATGGCTGTTGCCGGTAGAGTAGATGCTTTCGTAAAAGCTGATCAAAAAATTACTAAACTTGCTCAAAAAGCTTTTAAGAGAAAAGCTATGGTAGTTAAAGAATATCGTCATAGAGCAATTATTTGGGGTGTTCAATCACAATTCTATACAGATTTTTTACCTTGGCTTCAAAACTGCTGGGGAATATTACCTTTAGTAGATATGTTATCTTTAGTTTATTTTAATCAAATAAGTGAAAATGATAAAGAACAAGCAATTTATGATATTGCCAAATTATATGAAGAAATGATTATGCGTAATCGTACTCATGGTGGATATGAAGTATTACTTGATGATTTATGGAGATATTGTGAATATTATAATGCGGATATGGTTATTTTATGGGAACATATTGCATGTAAAGCTTTAGATGGAATGCATGGATTGTTTGAAGAACGCGCAAGAGAACATGGAATAAAACTTATTTGGGTAAATCATGATTTAATGGATCCACGCGTTATTTCAAGACAAAGTATCCGTGATGATGTAAATCGTTATATGCGTTCAATAATGCGTGAAGAACCAATTGACCCAAGCTTAGAAATTATAGATGATGCCAATTCATGGTAAAAAGGAGAATGGAAATATGAAATATTTTGGTGGTTGTGATTCTGGTAGTACATATACAAAGTGTGTAATTATTGATGAAACTGGAAAATTAGTGGCAGATGTAACTTTAAGAAGTCGTATTAATTCAGTGTTAAGTGCTCAAGAAGCTATAAATAAAGCAGTTGCTCAAGTTGACGGCTTAAAATCTCCTGAAGATTTAACTTATTTAGTAGGAACAGGTTATGGAAGAAATAAAGTTCCTTTTGCAGATGAAAACATTTCAGAAATTAGCTGTCATGCCATGGGCGTACATGTTGCAGATCCAAGTGTAAAAGCTATTATTGATATCGGTGGACAAGATGTTAAAGGTATTGCAATAGACACAGATGGTACTGTATTGAATTTTGCAATGAATGATAAATGTGCAGCAGGTACAGGCCGTTTCTTTGAAGCAATGGCTCGTGCTTTTGAAATGGATTTAGATGAATTCTCTCGTTTATCATTAAAAGCTAAAAATGTTATTCCAATTACGGCTCAATGTACTGTGTTTGCTGAAAGTGAAGTTATTTCTTTAGTTGGTGAAGGCAAACCAATGGATGAAATTGCTGCTGGCATTGAGTATTCAGTAGCAAAACGTTGTTTCGTTATGGCTAAAAAAGCTGGAGCAGTTTCTAACATTACTTTAACAGGTGGTTGTGCTAAAAACGAAGGATTAAAAGAAGCAATTGAAAAGGTATTACATTTAAAAGTTGTTAATCTTCCAATTGATCCTCAACTAATGGGGGCTCTTGGAGCTGCTGAATTTGCAAGACAAAAAGGAATGAGAGGATAGAAAGATGATTATTGGTATTACATTAATTGTTCTTTCTTGGACACTTTTTAAAAGCCTAGGATTATTTTTATGGGCAAGTATTTTACTTACTGTATTAGGAGCACTACTTGCATTATTTGGATTACTATTTATTGTATATTTTTTCAATTTAGATATGAAATTTATGGCTTTTTTAGAAAAGAAATTTGTAAAAATATATGATAAAAGAAAAAGAGATCGCCGTATATAATGTTTATATATGATGAAATTCTTAAAAGCCTTGATAACTTACTTGAAAACTATGACAAAGAGCATTTAAAAGTAGATTTAAATCAAGAATTTATCGAAAATAAGAATCAAATTATTTTTAAAAATGATAAAGCTTTTGAACTTGGTGGTGGATCAAATTATGGATTTGCCATCAATTTAATAAGTACTTCAACTTTTGAGGATGATATTATTTTAATAGGTAAAGATACAAACTTAATAAAAAAAGATACAAATTATGTACGTATTGCCATTTTCTCTTGTAAAGAAGATGATATTAAAAAAGGAAATATTTATCAAAATATAAGAAAAATTGATTATATGAAATATCAATTTGCTTTAGAGGGAGTAATGTTAAGAGAATCAGCTATTAATGGTAAAGAAAGTTTATTATTTTCAAAGAAAAAAAATAGTTTAAGTGTAATTGGTAGTTATTTAATTAACAAATATAAAAAAGTTTCAATTGTTAAGTCAGTTAAAATAATTTTTATAAATTTGGATAATTTTCCATATGATAAACTAAAAAGTATTAAAGATAGAGAAGAAGCTGTAACTAAAGCTCTTGATCATTTAGTTAATAAAGTAAAAATGGATTGTGATGTTTGTAAACTTCAACCAATTTGTAATGAAGTAAGTAAATTAGTAGAAAACGATTTTAAAAAATAAAAGAAACTAAATTTAATTCATTGTGATTAAATTAGTTTCTTTTTTTCTTTACACTTTTTTAAATAGATATTCCAAAATCCAAGCCCTGAAAAACTTGCCCAATATTTTTTTATTTTTATGGCTTTATTTAAAATTTTCATTGCCTTTATTAATTCATTTTTCCAAATAAAATAATAATACTTTCCTAATAAATACATTATTCTAGTCAAATCATCACTTTTTGCTTTCTTGTCTAATTGTTTTATATCTTTATTTAGAAACAATTCAATTGCATATTGATAGCCTTTATGATGGATAATATTTAATTTATCAAATAAATTAAGCACATTAGTAATATCTTGTTTTAATTCTATTAAAGCAAATAAATACCAGTACAAACAAGCAATATACATTTCTTGATTATCTTTAGAATATTCAAGACCTTTAATAAAATATTTAATGCATTCATCGTATTTTTGCATATAAAATAGACAAAGTCCTAATCTATAGTAAATATCTAAATAATCAGTAGTTTCTTTTTCTAATTTTAAAAATAAATCATAAGCTTTTTCATTTTGAAATGTTGTAAGATATCTGATAGCTAGTAAACGTTTTATTTGATAACTTGTGGGATTAAAACTTAACATTTCTTTGCAACAATCTATAGCTTCTTGATAGCGTAGTTGTAAACACAAAGCTTTATATAATTTCATTAATGTTTCTTCATTTTTACCAAATTTAATAATCTCTTGCTTTGCTAAAATTACTTCATCACTATTAACAATGTTTTCATTTTTATTTAAATATTGAAAAATAGGATTTGAGCAATTATCATTAATTATAGGATGGCAATGTGTTATACCATTATGAGTATGGAGTATATTTCCTTTATTTTCTAACATAAATAAACCTCCTATTCTTGAATTGTATTGTTTTTAGCATTTATATACAAATAAATAAAATAAAATGATAAAGAAAGTAGCATTATGCAAATACAAGGAGATAATAAATAAGCATAGGCTTTTCTTATTATGGCTCCTCTTTCTTTTGCAAGATTAATCATTACACCCCATGTTGGATAATAAATATTTGAGAGCCCTAAAAATGAAAGAGTAGATTCCATCATTATACAACTAGTTATGCAAATTAAAAAATTTGTCAAAATAATGTCTTTTAAATTTGGTAAATAATGATATAAAGCAATGTGTAATTTGTTGTATCCATACATTTTACAAATTTCAATATAAGGCGAACTTTTTATTTGAATAACTTTAGTACGTATACTTTTAGCAATATTTATCGAGGAAAAAATAGATATTAAAATAATTAAATTAAAGATGGAATTGCCTATAAAAGTAGTTATGACAATTAAAGTAATTAATTTGGGAAGCAAGACAAAGATGTTAATTAAGCCATTAAATATACAACCAATAACTCCTTTTTTTGCAGCAAGTATGCCAATAGTAGTGCCAATAGTAGTGGCTAAAACGCTTGATAAAACACCGACTAAGATAGTCTCTTTTGTCCCGTATACAAGTTCAGTAAAAATATCATACCCTAAATAATTAGTTCCTAAAATATGTTCTTTACTAGATAATAACCAGGGATCAAATGATTGCTTCCTATCATATTGAGTAAATATAAAAGGAAAAAAAGCCATTATCAAAAAAAATGTAAGAATGCTTATTCCTATTATTAAAAAAGGAAGATACTTTTTTTTCATAAACTAGTCTCCTTTCTAACTTTAGGATCAAGAATAATACAAATTATATCAGCAAGTATAACCATAATTATCATAGAAGTTGTAGTAATAAATAAAATGCCTTGCATTAAAGGATAATCTAAGGTATTGATGGCTTGGTTTAATAAACTACCAACACCATTAATTGAAAAAATATTTTCCACAACAATTGACCCACCAACACAAGTGCCAATACTTAAACCACACATAGTTATAAAGGGATATATAATATTTAAAAATAAATATTTCCAACGAATAGTTCTATCATTTAAGCCTCTTTCTTTAGCATAAAGAATACATTTATCATCACTAAATTTAGCGGCCATATTTCTAACAAGTAAATATCTTGCAGGAAAAGTAGCAAGTACTAAAGTAGTAACTGGTAACACAAGGTGGTACATTTTATCTTTAAAATAAGCAAAAGTTCCTTTAATATAATTTCCACTTGTAATACCTACATATGGAAACCATTTATTTTGAAAACAAAATAAAATGATTAAGCAAAGTCCAATCATAAAAGATGGCATAGCATTTTGAATTATAAATAAAGTTGTAGCTATTTTATCACCTAACTTATCTTTTTTATAGCCAAATCTAAGTCCTAGAATTAAGCCTAAAGAAAGAGAAATAATAGTTGCTGGTATCATTATTTGTAAAGAATTTTTTAAAACATTTTTTATTAAAGTTGCTACAACTTCTTCTTTTTTATAAGAATATCCAAGAGTTCCATCAAATATTGATTTAAGATAATATAAAAATTGTTTAAAAATATTTTCATCTAAATGTAAAGCGTGATAATAAAATTCATACTTTTCTTTAGACATTCCTTCTTCTTCAAAACCAGTTAAATATCCAATTGGACTTCCAGGAAGAAGTCTTGGCAAAGCAAAATTCAATACAAGTATAAAAAGAAAGCAAATAAAAGCAATTAAAATATGTTTTACATACTTTTTCACGAGTACAACCTCCTTTTTATAATAAATTAATAATTTTACTATTTTGTTATTGTTGACCAAGTTTTAATGTTATTT
>CAKPXW010000032.1 GCA_934202505.1 uncultured Bacilli bacterium
TAATCATATCTTGCAGCAATCCAAGGAGAGACATCTCCAGGTATTTCCCATTTTTTAGCGTTTCTTTTTTGAGCATTAGCTAAATGAACTTTGGCAATTTCTAGTTCATTTAAATTTTCATATAAGAGATCTTTTATTTCTTTGTAACGTTGATTAAACATATTTGAATAATAAGTATTAGTTGCTAAAAATTTATAGTCAGAATTTCTTTCTAGTATCCATAATGAAGAGTAATGATAGTTTGTATAAACAGTATCGATATCATTTAATCCAACTACATCAAGTCCAATATCAAAATCCCAAACAGGACCAGCTGTAATTTTTTTACCAGGTTCCCAATAATAATACATACTTGTAAAGTCACCATCAACATTTTTAAATAATTCTTCTACAAAATAAGAATCAATAAAAGAATTGATATCTATATAATTTTCTAAAGTATTTGTTTGATTAATTAAAGCGTAACGATAATTAGTCATTTGTTCTTTAATAAAGGACACTTGAGATACAGTTAAATCCTCTTCTTCAGGATATTTAATTTTATAATACTTACCATCTACTCCTATAAACGTTTTGTCTAAAATTTCACCTTCAGATATTAACCTTCCATAATCATCAAGTTCTAGTAAGAAAGATAAGTTACCATTTTCATCTTTTTTCTTTTCAATGTCTACTCTTCCTTTGCCAGTTTGCATTTGCTCACATAGCAAGTATAATCCTTGATATTCATTATTTACATTTACTTCTACCATAATACTTGAAGGTTGGAAATATAAATTATCAAGTTTATTAGCAGTTAAATAGGCTAAATAATTTCTAAGATTAGATTTATCAAAATAATTGGCTAACAATACCCAACTTTTAGCAGCCGGCAAATCAAATAAAGATGTTTTCTTATCAAATTTTATTCTAAATGCTTTTTTAGGAGCATCAAGAGTTGAATTGCCTCTAAGTCTTATACCCATAGTAGTATCTGGCAAAATTATATTTGAATTATTAGGTTGTTCAACAATATTTAAATATCCTGGTGTATAAATTTCTTTATCTTTTATAGGAGCAGAATCTGTTGTATAAATATTAATCAAAGGAATATCACCTTCTTCAGATAAGAAATTAGTAACATTTCTAGCTTTTGAAGAAACTGGAGGATTCTCTTGCGAATTAGAACTTTCTTCTTTATTAGATGATGGCATGCTTTCTTTACTATCATTTGAACTGCTTTCTTGAGGGGTAGAAGAACTTTCTTCAAAAGATGATGATTCACTAGAAGATGTTTCTTCTATACTTGATGTTTCTTGACTAGTTGATGATGATAAATGAGAATTTTCGCTAGATTGTACATTATTACATCCGGCAAGTAAAAACATTATTAGTGCAATTAAACTAGTTTTTTTCATATTTTCTTTCTATATCCTTTTCTGTATATATTTTTATTAATAACTAATTGAGTAAAAATACCATTGCCATCTATTAAAGTACCATTAAATGAACCATCATATATTTTTTTATAACCACAACTTGGACTATTTGCTTTTAAGATAATTTCATCAACATTATTTTCTAAAATAATATTTAAAGCTTTATTAGCACCTATAATAAAATTATTAGTTACATCTTTTCCTTCTTTACTATAAACTTTTGAACCTTTAATTTCACTTGGACATCTTGGTGTAGGAAGTAGTCCTAATGTTTCTGGGCAAATTAGAATATAAGGTTTGTTTTCAAGGTATTTTAAAACATAAGTATTATAATTATTTTTCCCATTATATTTGACGTTTTTACCAACAAGGCAAGCACTTACAGCAATCAAATTATCACTCCTAATAAATAAAACAATCTTTATAATTATTGTAATTTAAATTGCTTTAATTTTCAATAATATATTTAATTTGTATAATTATTTTTCAATTTATTAATTAAATTTTGCATATTTTTAGAACCAGTAAACAAAAAGATGGTATTAGAATATTTTTTATTAAATAAATCTTGATTAATTAACGAAATCTTATTTGTAGAAATAATATTTTCTAGAGCTTCTTTCTTTTCTATATCTTGATTAATAAATGGAATAATATATGCCTTGTCCGCTAAAGAAAATACTTTTAAAAAATCGTTTTTAAAAGTTAATAATCTTTTTGGACGATCAGGATGATAAATTAAAACAATTTTTTTATCAATATATTTTTGCTTTAAAGCAGTAATAGTAGCTAATATCTCTTTTGGGTGATGACCATAGTCATCAACAATGATATTACTATCTAGTTCTTGAATTTGAAATCTTCTTTTGGCTTGCGGATAATTTTGTAAAATTTTAATTGAGTCCATAACATTAATATTTAATTTTTTAGCAAGAGAAATAGCAAGAAGAGAATTATCTAGCATGTGCTTTCCATAAAATGGTAAAAATAAATTTGAATATGTAATATTATTTTCATCTTTTATATCAAAATAGATACCATTTTGAGAATATACACAATTACTAATTGTAAATTCATTTTTAATAACGCCATCTTTAACTTGTTTAAAAAAGTCATAAAAAGCATTTTTGTAATCATTAATGTTTTTATAATAATCAACATGATCGTAATCTATATTGGTACAAACAATTAAATTTGGATGATAACTTAAAAAATGTCTTCTATGTTCACAAGCTTCAAACACAAAAAATTTAGAATTGATATTTCCTTTACCAGTACCATCTCCTATTAAATAACTAACAGGATAATATTTTTCTAATATAAAACGAATCATATTAGTAGTAGTGGTTTTTCCATGTGTGCCACAAACAGCTATCGAATAAAATTTATCAACAATATTAGCCAAAGCTTCTTGATAAGTTATTACTTTGTTTCCTTTGAAATTATAATTATCAAGAAAAGAGTTTCCAATGATAATAATATCATTATCTTTATAATGCATATCGTTTAAAGAATCAATTTTAATATTTCTTGTTCTTAATTCTTTTTCAGTAAAAAAGTATTCATTTATATCGGCCCCTGAGACATTGTTTCCCAAATCTTTTAAAATACATGCAAGTGCAGCCATTCCTGACCCTTTAATTCCTACAAAGTAGTAGTTCATTTATATCACCATTTAATTATACGTAGGTAAAAAGATAACTATGAAAAAAACATAATTATATTTATGGTAATATAACTATGTTGTTTTAATTTTTTTTATTAAATTGATAATTAAATAATATATTGCTGTAACTATATATCCAGCAATTAAATACAAAAAATATATAAAAAAAGTAAATAAGAATTGCATATTATGTTTTATTAAAAAATTTGAAACAATTGTAGCACCTGGTAAGCCATAGCCGTGCATTAATAGCATATAATCAGGATTAAATCCTTTAGATTGTAGGTAATAATTTACAGGAATAACAATAATAGAAAAGATAATAATTATTATTAATGATTTAATAGGTGTAGATTTGTTAGGAATATAGTATTTACTAACAAGTAAAAGTAAGCCTGTAAATGTCATGAAAAAATGATAAATTATAGAAACAAAAGTTGGAAACGAAAACATAGGATAAACATTTAAAATATTTAGATAGAAAACATTAGATAATCCACCAATAATACCAACACTTGTTATGAAAGAAAGACAATATTCTTTGACTTTTCCTTTTCCAAAAGCAACAAATGGAAGTGTAAACATAAATAAACTACATAAATAAAGTGGCAACAGTCCTTCAAAATTAAATGAATTATGATACTTTATATCATAATGACTTTCCCAAATTATTTTTATAGCTTCTTGTAATAAAATATAAATAGAAAGAATCTTTAAATATTTGTCTATAGTAGTATGTTTAGTATTCTTAAAAGCAATTAATAAACAAATAAGAATAAATAATATAAGAACCATATAAATATAATGAATTAACGAAAACATTTGGCTATGATAATCTACTAAATTATCTTTATAGTCAAAAAAGCCATTAAATAGTATCATGATTTTTATTCTCCTTTTTAATAAATATTTGTTGCACTAATAAAGTTAAAAGTAAAGAACCTAAGGTTTGAAAAAAAACTATAATAAAAGGATAGAAAAAGCCACTTATTTTTTTTATAAATAGTAAAATATCATTGTCACTACTAGGATAATTAATAAACATATAATTAGTATTTGCAAATATATTAAAAATATAAGCAATTAAACAAAAAGATAAAGTGATAATTGTATAAGCTAAAAATCCTTTTTTATTTAGAGGCTGAGCATCTTTATATAATAGTATTAAAGATATAAATAACATTAAGGAATGAAAAATTAATGAATGTAAAGATTGAAACGAAAAAAGTGGATGATAATTTACAGCAGTAATAGGATATAAAATGAAACACAATCCAGGAACAAAACCATAGTATTTTAAAAGAATAACGCCAATATCAAAGACAGCTTTATTTTTAAAAAAAGTAGGAATGAAAAAATATATAAATAAGCTACAATAATATAAAGGAACAATATTAGTTAAATTATTATCTATTTTAAAAACAAAACAATTTAATAAAATTTTTAGTATTTCAAAAAGAATTATAAAAATCCCAAAATATTTTAATGATTTTTTTATAGTGTTTAATTCTTTTTTATAGAATAACAAAAAAAGTAGTGCAACTATACTTAAAGATATCAAAGTGAATAATAAATGGTTTATTGAAAATAAACCTGTTTTTATAGTAAAAATAATCATTTTGAAAACAATCTCCTTAAATCTAGTTTTTCAATATAATCATTAGACAATATAATAGTTATTATAAAAACCATCATATAATTAATGAAAAAATAAGATATATCAATCATACCATATAATCCAGAAGAAATAAAACACATTAATAGAATACTTTTTTCGAAATTTATATTTTTAATGACACTATAATATTTTTCAATAAAATGATATGTTATTGCTAAAACGCCTACTATTCCTAAAGTAAATAATGTATGAATATAAGTGCAATGCCCCCATTGATATGCGCCATTTCCAACATCAACACTATATAAAAAAGGATATAGAATACCATGACCAAATATTAAATGATTTTTACTTAAAAGAATATATTCTTTATATATTTTTAATCTACCATTTAAAGTTGAAAAATTAATTCCTTTAATAGTAGAATTATATATGTTTTTTATAAATTCTGGTGATTTTAAGTAAATTATTCCAAAAGAGGCCAATAATATTAAAGAAAAAATTAAATTAACTAAAATAAATGGTTTTAATAATTTTTCTTTTTTAAATGCTAAAAATCCAATGATAAATAAAGTTATTATTTCAAATGTGGAAATAATAATGCCACCTCTTGAATATGTTAGGATAATGAAAATAAATTCAACAAGAATAAATAATAAATATGCATATCTTATTTTACTTTTTTCTTTAATTGCCATATACAAAGAAAAAGGAAGAGTAAACAGTAGCATTAAAGCAATATTATTACTAATTCCCCAACCAACATTTAATGCTTTTATAGAAAAATCTGGATGAATAATAAAATAGGTAATTTCTTGAAAAATAAGTAAAATTGCTAAACAATTAATTATTGTTGAAATGGTTTTAAAATCTTCTTTTTTCCCTGTAGAAACAAAAAAACTATATCCAAAAGAAAATAAAGCACTAATAACTGCGCAAAATAAAATTTGAATTAATAAGTATTTATTATCAAAATTAAATATGCCACCTATGATTAAAGAAATTAAAAAAGCAACAATTCCTAATAGTAATTTTGGCTCTATTAGTTTTGGTTTATATTTAATAAAATGTATGATAGCTCCGATAAAAGCTAAAGTTAGAGAAATATATAATCCAATAGGAATAGTTAAAGCATCAAAAGGATGAGAAAACATAAAAGGAACATAGCAAAAAATAGGTAAAATATAAAAAGTATCGTCTACAAAAATAAATAGTAATAAAGAAAATATACCAATTAATGATAATTGAATACTTTCTATGGTGCTAATTATTTTACTGTTAACTGAATAAGAAAAACATAAAAAAGTGATTAGCCAAAATAGAAAAATCACTAAAGAAGTTATTAATGAATATATTCTCTTACTCATATAATAAAGACTCCTTTTTTAAAAATAATTATAACATAGAAAGTACATACAAGCAAATTGAAACATAGAGTTTAATTAATATTTTATTAATTAAAAGTTTGTGGACAAGATATTATTTATATAGTAGAATGGTATTAGATAGTTAGGGGTGATGAATGATGATAATTAGAATCATCATGATTATTTTATCTATTATTTGCTCAATAATACCATCTATTTTTATGAAAATTAAACTGCCTAAGCAGTTATATATTCCTGTTTTATTATTTGTTGGTTCCTTTATAGTGTTGTATTTATTATATTTTACAATTTTATTTTTTATTGGAAAGATATATCAAAAAAAGAAAAACTACTCAAAGCAAAGTAAAAGTGTTAATTTTATATTTAATCAAACATTAGAAATTGTTTGTCATTTTGCTAGAATAAAAGTAAAAACTACAGGATTAGAAAAAGTTCCTAACAATCAAAAATTTATGCTAGTGTATAATCATCGTTCAAACTTTGATCCTATGATAGAATCGTTAATGTTTAAAAAACAAAAATTAATTCATATATCAAAGAAAGAAAACTTTTCTATTCCAATTGCTGGTGGATTTATTTTTAGACAATGCTATTTATACCTTGATAGAGAAAACCTTAGAAGTTCAGTAGAGGTAATTAACAAGGCAATAAATTATATAAAAGAAGATAAGTATTCTATTGGAGTTGCTCCAGAAGGAACAAGGAATAAAGAAAACATACCATTATTACCATTTAAACATGGAACATTTAGAATAGCATTGTTATCAAAATGTCCAATTGTAATATGTTCATTGCACGATTTTGAAAAAATACATAAAAATTTCCCTTTTAAAAGTTCTAAGGTTTCAATGAATGTACTACAAGTTTTAAATTATGAAGATTATAAAGATTTAAACACTGCAGAATTATCAGAGAAAGTATATAATGTTTTATATGAAGATTTAAAAGATGTATATAAATAAGGAGAATGTATTAAAATGAAACAAAAATTTTATGAATGTAAGCATTGTCATAATATCGTTGCTGTTGTTAAAGGTGAAGGAAAGTGCCTTACTTGTTGTAATGAAAAAATGGAAGAAATAATTCCTGGAATGGTAGATGCTTCTATTGAAAAGCATGTACCAGTATACAATGTAGAAAATAACATAGTAACAGTAAACATAGGCACAATACCTCATCCTATGTTAGTAGAACACTATATAGAATGGGTTTCCTTACAAACTAAGTTTGGAAATCAAAGAAAAGAACTAAAACCTGGTCAAGAGCCAAAAATATCATTTGCTATTTTAGAAGGTGATGAAGTTGAAACTGTATATGCTTTTTGCAATTTACATGGCCTTTGGAAATCAAAATAATTTAAATTATTAATCTTAAGTGTATAATTACATTTAAGATTTTTTTTAAAATAAATATATTAGTTTAAAAATATTTTTTTTATTGAGAAATTAATTAGAAAGATTTATAATTTTCCCTATATAAATAGTTGCTATTTATATGGAAGGAAAAGGAATATGAAAAGCAAATTTAAAACATTAAGCATAGTATTATTATCTTTGACATTATTTGGCTGTAATAATCCAATTAATAGTGATCAATCAAATAGTACTAGTATTGATGAAAATTTATCATCCAATAGCGCATTATCTAACTCTATATCTTTACCTGAAAGTATATCTTCTATTGAAGAAACCAGTTCAAGCAATATAGAAGATGTACATGTAAACTCATTAGCAATATCAAATAAAGACATTACAACTTTAAAATGCGGACAAACATTACAATTAAATGTTTCAATACTACCAGAAAATGCCACTAATAAGATTGTGAATTATTCTTCATCTGATGAAAGTGTTGCTTCGGTTTCTTTTAATGGCTTAGTTCAAGCAAGAAAAGAAGGAACATGTACAATTACAGCTACTAGTGATGATGGAGGAAAATCAGATTCTATTACAATTACAGTAGTTGCATCTACAGTCACTAATTTTACAATATCTTTCGTAGATGATATTGAAACAATTATCTCAAATAATAATACTTTCTACAAATTAGTATTAAAACAACAATATAAGTTAGACGTTCAATTTGATTCTACTGATAAAAATGATGAAATATTAGAAGCTAACTTTAATCTTGATGGGTATTGTTCATTTGATACCAATACAAACACATTAATTCCATTAAAGAAAGTTGATAGTTTAATTTTAACTCTTAAAGTTAAGGGAACAAATCTTAAAAAGGAATTTTATCTTAGAATAATTACTACTGGTGAAAAAGATGCTAGTGAAGTAATTAATAAATTAAATACTTCGGCAGAAAAAGAAAATAATAAAAATATCCAATCATACAATATTAATTTAGATTTTGATACATTAGATGTTTATGAAACTAGAACACATGCAACTCAAAGTACAACATTTAAAGTATATAAAGCTGAGCTAGATAGATATATGATGGGAGATGTTGATACTTCAATTATTACAACTAAGAAGGGAGCATCATCAAGCACAACTTCGCAAACTAGAACTCATATTTATAAAGGGCTAAGTAAAGATGGTAATTATTATGAATATCAAGTTGATGATGACGGATATCATTATGTAACTCCATTAAAAAAGGCTGTTGTTTCTGAAGTAAGTGATAGTAAAACTCAAATAACTAGAGAAAATGCATTAAAACAATCAACAAAAATTATTATGAATAGTCATGTCGGTTTATCAGAAATTGCTAAAATGCATTTTACAGGATTATATGAAAATTCAATTGGTTTTGGTTCTGCTCCAATTTATTTTGGACAAGGGGCTGACGTTAATTTAAGTATTGTAGAAAACAATAATGTTGTTACTGCTGATACTTATTTTGTAGAACAAGTTCCTTCAAAATTATTTAATGGTGAAGTTTATTTCAATCATGGTGAATATACATTTAATGATGAAGGATTATTAACATCCATTAAAGTATTGTCTTATGTATATGATAAAACTTCTTTTGACTTTGATAATAATGTCCTTGCAAAAGATGCGAAATATGTTGAAATGTATAAAACAGAATACACACAAACTTTTGGAAGTTTATACACACTTGAAGAAAATGAATTAGATCCATCAAATTTATACTTTACAAGTTATAATCCTGTTCTTGCTACTGCAAGTGGTTATAGAGCAGAAAAGTATGAAATTGGAAAATCATATTATATTAGTTTTGAAAATCAAGTTCCAAAATATGCAGATAGTAGAATTGATTCTATAATTATTGATGATTCTAGTGATACCAATGTTGCCATAATTACTAATGATGGCAGAGGAATTTCTATTGTTGGGTCAGGAATAACTACTTTAACAATTTACTCAACAAAAAATAGGGTAAAAACAGAATTAATTGTTAATGTGGATGTAACACTTCCAGAATCAATAAAAGTATTAGTAGATGGTAAAGAAACCTCTTTAGTAGAAGCAAATGTTGGTGATACAATTGATAATATTTCATTTTCTATATTACCAGATGTTTCTTCTCAGGAAGTTGATGTAAAATTAGACGGTGTTGGAGCATTAACTCCAAAAGCGAATGGGACTTATTCTTTTACAAGTACACAAGAAGGAACTGCTACAATTACTTTTACTAGCAAAGTCGATAAAAATGTCACTGCTTCTATTGAAATTAAAATAAATAAAAAACAAGAAGCAACAACTTTCATCGATAAAGTGTTATCTAATACATATTCATGTGATGTAGTAAATGGTACAGATATTCAAAGTAACACTTTAAAATTTGTTTCTTCAACTAAAGCTGTATTTGAAATTGACTCTAATGATTATGGAAAAGTTATTACTATTGAATGTGATGTCATAATCGATGAAACTAATAAAAAAGTTACATTTACATCTTTTGAGATTGTAAGCGGTAATGTTGATTTTGATGAATATGCTTTATATGAACCAGTTATTAAACAAAACATTTCTTATCAAATAAATGATGATGCTACAGAAATTACTGTTCAACTTATTTGTATTGAATATGGCGAAGAAATTGACTTTAATGGTGATGGCGAATATGTTTTTGCATCAGTAAATTAGGAGGATTTTATGAAGAAGAAATCATTAATTATAGTACAATTATTATCTATTGCCTTACTTTCTGGGTGTGATTCAAAAGATACAATTAGTTCCAATGAAACAAATAATTCGATTTCCGAAGATACAACAAATTCATTATCAGAATCATCTTTAATAGATAGTGAGCCTTCTCAAGAAAAAGTTGTTTCTTTACTTTCGAAAATTAATATAAATGATATTACTAGTTATGACTTTTTTGATCGCTCATATGCCTATAATTTCTATAATGGATCAAAATATATTGTAAGTGCTAATGTTCAAACAGGTCTTATTAATTATGATGCAATGCATACATTTAATTTGTATCAAAACAATTTTATTACTGATGAAATAACCGTAAATGCATTAGATGGTGTCGAAACAACAAGAATTGGCTCATCAACAAATGCAAATGGACAAATTTATCAAAATGGCGATTACATTTATGATTACTTTGTTTGTGATTCATTAAAAGATCAATCTTTTGTAGAATGTTTTGAAGTCGATTATTACCAAACATTTTCTGATTATTTCAATTATTTAACAATTATTGAAGATGCTAAAAGTGCTTTTTCGAATCCAACATCTTATTTTCCTGAAGATTATGGATATGAAACTCCTACGATAGAAATAACTGTTAAAAATGGTGTTGAAAGTTATTATATTGCAAGTCAATATCCTGGAGATTCCAACTATAAACCATATATTATTGAAATTATGGTTGAATATGATACAAATATTGATACATTTAAAAGCATTACTTATAAAGAAAGAAGTATGTTAAGTAGTCTAGATGTCGATTATGAAATTGGGACTTCATCATTAACTATTTACACAATTGCAAATATTGAAATAGGAAAAAAAGAAGTATTTAATGGTGATATCTATACTTTTGATGATATTTCAAATAAAGAAAATATCCATAATGCACCTGAACAAATAGTTGATATGTCAAAATTTGATGATGGTCAATTAAGTGAAGAAACTGCTTTAAAAGTAATACAAAATATTTATGCTTATTCCAATGATGTTCGTCAAACAAACTATTCAATGATTTATCATGGAGCATTTGATTTTGCTGATACAAATAGAACTGATTTTGGAAATGCAAAATTTGAAGGAAAAATAGTGGCTTATAAAAATGGTATTACAGATAATAATGGATTTATTCAAAAAGTTGACTCTAGTGATCAACCAATCGGATCAACTTATGATTATAGAATATTTACCAAAGCTACTAATGAAGGGATTTTTAAAGGCGGTATTTTTAGCAAATATATTACTTCTTCTTTTGGATTTTTAAATAAAAAGAGTGTTTCAAAGGCTAAAGCATACTTAGATGCTAATCCATTGTATTGGAGTGAAATTTCTTCAATTTTAAATCAATTTTCAGAATATAAACTAGGTAAAAATATTAATTCAAATGGTTCAACAATTGAAGTATCTGTTTCAGGAACAAAAAATAATAATAGCTTAGAAATAAAAGGCCAATTACATTTTAAATCTAATAGTGGTTTCTCTGTTGAAAATATTGATACATTTACTTTTAATATCGAAAATGACAAATTAATGTATTGTAAACTTGTTTCAACAGGCCAAACATTAACAAGTGAAAAATATACTGATACTTATGAAGCTAGATTTGTACATGCTGCAAAAGTTGATTTTACTGGTGAAGAAATGGATATTTTAAATGATATTGATACACAAATTGATATAGATGAATTTAGAATAATTTAAATTAAAAAAGTGTTAACTCGCCAAGTTAACACTTTTTATTTTTATGGCGGAACAAGAGGGAGTCGAACCCCCGCAGGCGTTAACCTCTAGCAGTTTTCGAAACTGCCCTCTTCGACCACTTGAGTATTGTTCCATCTAGGTTATTTTACAAAAAAAACAATTTTATTTCAATAGCGATATATGTTAGAAGATAATTGTGTTAAAATAAATATGTACAGAAGTTTATATTTAGGAGGATTTACAAAAATGAGAATAGCATTAATAGCACATGATAAGAAAAAAGAAGATATGATAGAATTAGCAACTAAATATAAAGATGTTTTAAGCAAACATGAATTGTATGCAACAGGGACTACTGGAACATTAGTAATGGGTGCAACGGGCCTTTCGATTATAAGAATGAAATCTGGTCCACTTGGGGGAGACCAACAAATTGGATCTATGATAGCTTGTAGTGAACTTGACCTTGTCATATTTTTAAGAGATCCCCTTACTGCTCAGCCTCATGAACCTGATGTTAGTGCTTTATTAAGGCTTTGTGATGTAACAAATATTCCTCTTGCAACAAATATGTCAAGTGCAGAGATAATGTTAACAGCATTACAAAGAGAAGAAATTGTTTGTAGAAAGGTTATTCATAATAAGTAAAAATGAGAAAACTTAAAAATTTTTTACTATCAAAGACTTTACTTTTAGTTTTACTTGTTGTAATACAAGTAAGTATGTTTTTTGTTTTTTATTACATATTTTCTGTAAAATATTCAATTATAAAATCGATAATGAATGTTTTGGCAATATTACTATTCTTCTCGATTATTAATTCTGATGCGCCTGCATCATCTATTCTTCCTTGGGCTGTTGTTTTATTAATATCTCCGATTATTGGAGTAATTATTTACTCCTGTTTTGGTAGAAAAGTTGCGATGAAATCAATAATTAAACATCATAAAAAAATTTTAAAAGAAGATAATTTAGTTCAGGTTTCAGATGATGAAGTAACTAATAAAAGCATATATATAAAAAATTCAAGTAATTATTTTGCTTATAAAAATACAAAAACAAAATATCTTCCAACTGGTGAAATGTTTTTTGAAAGATTATGTGAAGAAATAATGAAAGCCAATCAATATATTTTCCTTGAATATTTCATTATAGATGATGGCAAAATGTGGGATAAATTGCATGCTTTATTAAAAGAAAAACTTGATCAAGGTGTAGAAATCATAATAATTTATGATGCTTTCGGAAGTGGAACAAAAGTTCCAGGATCTTTTTATAAAAACCTTATTAAAGAAGGATTTATATGTAAACCTTTTAGAAGATTAATTCCAATAGTTTCTCCTTTACATAATAATAGAGATCATAGAAAAATTACAATTATTGATGGGAAAGTTGGATTTATAGGTGGAAGTAACATAGCAGATGAATATATTAATTTAATTCATCCATATGGTCATTGGAGAGATAGTAATCTTATGTTAGAAGGAGAGGCAGTAAGCAATTTATTACTAATGTTTATTGAACAATATAATGCTGCAAATAATCAAAAAAATACATTAGAATATAAAAAATATTTATGTAAAGAATTTGGTATTAAATGTGATGAAATTGTTCAGCCATTTGCAACTGGACCAACGCCAATATATGCACAAAGAGTAGCCGAAATAAACTATTTAAATATCATAAATCAAGCTAAATCATATGTTTATATAACATCACCATATTTTATTGTTGATACATATTTTATTGATGCATTAATAAGCGCTGCTAAAAGAAATGTGGATGTAAGGATAATGCTTCCACAAATATATGATTCAATAATTATGGATATAATGGCTCGTAATAACTATACAAAGTTAATATCCAATGGTGTAAAAATATATGAATACAAAGAAGGGTTTATACATTCAAAATCTATAGTTAGTGATGATGAATGCGCAACTATTGGAACAATTAATTTCGACTATAGAAGCTTTATTCATCATTTTGAATGTGGAGTGTATCTTGAAAAATCTCCAACAATCGAAGCAATGAAAGAAGACTTTACAAATCTATGTGAAAATAATGCTAATTTAATTTCTCTATCAAAAGCAAAACTAAATATTTTTAAGAAAATAATTAGAAATTTTTTAAAAATATTCTCGCCTTTATTTTAGCAAATAAATTACTAAAAGAAGACTAGTCTTCTTTTTTTATTCATATGATAATGACAAAATATAAAGTGTAAACCATATGTAAAATTAATAGTAGAAAGAAAAAAAGAGATAATACACGGTCAGTATTACCCGACCAAAGCCAATTATTAGTCGGCTTTTCCGTATTATCTCTACAAATAGTATATGCAAAATTACAAAAAATGTCAAATAAAAGAAAGGAGTGTAATTTGAAACGTATACGTCAAAAATAACATTCTTACAAAAAGGATGATTTTATTTTATGGGAAAGCATTATACAGATTATGAAAGATATGAACATTGTAGAAAATATAAGTTATCAGGAATGAACGTATCTGAATATGCAAGAGTCAATAATCTTAACTGAGACACATTCAAAGATTGGGTATCAACATATAATAATATTAATGGTAAATTCATCAATGTATCAATAGTAAGCAATAATGATAGTGAAATAATTGATAATGGATTGTATAAAACTAATATATTAAGCAAGGTAAAAAATCAAGAAAAGCAGCCACTTTTCAAGATTTGCTGTAATCAAATATAAAGGAGTCAAAATAACGAAATCACAGTTAATAGGATTGTGTAAAGGTTTAGAAATGATAGAATCAGATAAAAGAAAAGATTCATTGGCATTTCAAATATTAGATGAAACATCTAAATTATTCGAACTCAAAAAGGAATATAGAAAAAACAAATTAACTCCAAAAGAAATATCTATAAAAAGGCAAAATGACAAGATAAAATATATGAGTTAGTATTTAATTCTAATCCTCATCCAACATCTAAATTAAATGAAGCCATTAATTACACA
>CAKPXW010000033.1 GCA_934202505.1 uncultured Bacilli bacterium
CATCTATCATATTTTTACCTCCATATATTTATTATATAATAATGCTTTTTCCTTTAAAAGAAAAACAAAATATATTATAATTACCTTGGAATGGTGATAAAATGTTAAATTATAATTTACTAACTGAATATGCAATAAATCTTGATGAAAATGATGTTTTAAAAGATTATCCACGTCCTTTATTTAAAAGAGATAGTTACTTAAATTTAAATGGTATTTGGCAATATGAGATAAATAATACTGGAGAAATGGTTAAAGATTTTACAAAAGATATTCTTGTTCCTTTTCCTATTGAAAGTGTTTTATCTAAAGTAAATTATGTTTTACAAAAAGATGATTATCTTTTTTATAAAAAAGACTTTATTGTTCCAAAAGATTTTATAAAAGATATTACTTTTATAAATTTTTTAGCGGTTGATCAAGTGTGTGATGTCTATTTAAATGGTATTTATCTTGGAAGTCATGAAAATGGTTATCTCCCTTTTAGTTTTGATATTAGTGATATTATCAAAGAAGGAAAAAATACTTTAATTTTAAGAGTAATTGATAGTATAGATTTAAATTATCCTACAGGTAAACAAACATATAAAAGGAAAGGCATGTGGTATACACCAGTGTCTGGAATATGGCAAAGTGTATTTATTGAAAGTGTAAATAAAAATTATATAAAAAGTATTAAATTAACACCAAATATTGATAAAAAATGTTTAAATATAAAAATAGATACTACCGCACCTTCCTATAAGGTAAAAATACTTGAAAATAACAAAATTATTTATCAAAGTACAAAGGAAGAAAAAGACATTGATGTTTATTTAAAAAATATGCATCTATGGTCACCTGAAGAGCCATTTTTATATGATATAGAATTTGAAACTTCAGGTGATAAAGTTACTTCTTATTTTGCTATGCGAAAGTTCTCATTAGGAAAAAATTATTTTCATTTAAATAACAAACCTTATTTTTTAAATGGTTTATTAGATCAAGGATATTATTCTGATGGCATTTATACACCAGCAAGTTATAATGCTTACAAAGATGATATTTTAAAAATGAAAGAACTTGGTTTTAATACCTTAAGAAAACATATAAAAATTGAAAGTCCAATGTTCTATTATTATTGTGATAAACTTGGGATGATTGTAATGCAAGATTTTGTAAACATTGGAAAATATAGTTTTTTTAAAGATACTCTACTCCCAACTATAGGTTTTAAGAAAAATTTGTATACTACAACCAATAAAACCCAACAAAATAACTTCATAAAATATGCCAAAGAAACTTTAGATTATTTATATAACGTCCCTTCTTTAGCTTACTATACTATTTTTAATGAAGGATGGGGACAATTTAAAAGTGATACTTTATATGATATAGTAAAATCTATTGATTCTACTAGAATTATTGATACCACATCAGGATGGTTTTATGGAAAAAAATCGGATGTAGTTAGTATGCATATTTACTTTAGAAAAATAAAAATAAAAAAACAAAATAGACCGATTATTATTTCTGAATTTGGTGGCTATTCTTATAAAATATTAGAACATTCTTTTAACAATGAAAAAACTTATGGCTATAAAAAGTTTTCTGATAAGGAAAAATTTACTCAAGCATTTATTAATTTGTATGAAAAAGAAATAATACCAACAAACATTGCTGGTTGTATATATACTCAACTTAGTGATGTTGAAGATGAAACAAATGGCATTTTAACTTATGATAGAAAAATATGTAAATTAAATAAAAAAGATATTTATCCTATAATGGAAAAACTATGCAGAAAGGAACGAAAAAATGGATAATTTTGAATTTTATACACCAACAAAAATATTTTTTGGTGATGATAGAGAAAAAGATGTGGGAAAAATTATAGCAACTTACGGATTTAAAAAGATTGCTCTTGTTTATGGTAAAGGATCAATAAAAAAAATAGGATTATATGATACTGTTATTAACTCTTTAAAAGAAAGCCATATTGATTATATTGAACTTTCAGGAGTGGAAGCAAATCCTAAGTTATCTTTAGTTATAAAGATGAAAGAAACACTTAAACAAAATCCTGTAGAAATGATTCTCGCTGTTGGTGGCGGATCAGTTATCGATACTTGTAAATCTTTATCTCATGCTTATTATTATGAAAATAATCCTTTTGATTTTAATTTAGGAATTTGTAAAAGTAATAAGCATTTGCCAGTTGGTGTAATACTTACAATTTCTGCTGCAGGAAGTGAAATGTCTTCATCTTGTGTTATTAGTAATGATTTAATTACTCCTTATAGAAAAAAAGGATTTAATGCTGATTCTAATAGACCATTATTTGCAATTTTAAATCCTAAATTAACTTATAGTGTTTCACCATATCAAACTGCTTGTGGAATAGTTGATATTATGATGCATACTCTTGAAAGATATATGAATGCTAATGATAAATGTAAATTAGCCGATGAATTTGCTATTTCTCTTTTAAAAACAGTTATAGAAAATGGTAAAATTGTTATGAAAGACCCTACAAATTATAATGCTAGAAAAGAAATTATGTTAGCTTCTTCATTCTCTCATAATGGTCTTACTTCACTTGGAAAAAACACGTTTATGCGTGTACATGGATTTGAACATATTTTATCTGGTATGTATGATAATGTTGCCCATGGTGCAGGACTTGCTATTTTATGGCCTTGTTGGTGTGAATACATTTTAGATAATAATGCTGCTAAAGAAAAGCTTACAATTCTTGCTCAAGAATTATTCAATGTCAATGATGCAAAAACTGGAATTGAAAAACTAAAAGAATACTTTAAAGAATTAAATATGCCAACTTCATTTAAAGATTTAAACTTTAAAGTAGACATTAATGCTTTAGCTTTAGAATATGCAAAATATAATAAAACTACTACAAATGATTATAAAATTTTAGATATAAATGCTGCTAAAGAAATATTTTCTTTAGCAAATAATTAAATTTGTGATAGAATAATATAGGTTTATTTAGGGAGGAATTTTTATGCCACTAACTGCCGGAATTGTTGGAATGCCAAATGTAGGCAAATCAACTTTATTTAATGCAATTACTTCTTCGCAAGTTGAAGCTGCAAATTACCCATTTGCTACAATTAACCCAAATACTGGAGTTGTTGAAGTACCTGATGAAAGATTAGATTACCTTTGTAAGATATATTCTCCTTTAAAAAGAGTAGCTGCTACATTTGAATTTACTGATATTGCAGGGCTTGTTAAAGGTGCATCAAAAGGAGAAGGACTTGGCAATCAATTTTTAGCAAACATTCGTGAAACTGATGCAATTTGTCATGTTGTAAGATGCTTTTCTGATGCTGATATTTTACATGTAGATGGAACAGTTGATGCCATTCGTGATGCCGAAACTATTAATCTTGAATTAATTTTTGCTGATTTACAAACTATTGAAAATAGAATTGCTAAAGTTGAAAAAAAAGCCAAAACAACTAAAGATGCAGAATCTGTAGAAGAATACGAATTATTAACTCTTCTTCATGAATCACTAATGAATAATATTCCTGCAAGAAATGTTTCTTTAACAGATGCCCAAGAAAAAGTAATTAAAAACTTTCATCTATTAACTAAAAAGCCAATGATTTATGTTGCAAATATGGGAGAAAAAGATTTAACAAATTTCGATAACAATCCTCAATATGTTGCCTTAAAAGAATTAGCTAAAAAAGAAAAAGCTGGTATTGTTCCAATTTGTGCTAAAGTTGAAGCTGATCTTGCTTTATTTGATGATTTAGAAGAAAAGCAATTATTTATGGATGAACTTGGAATAAAAGAATCAGGGCTTGATTTATTAATTAAAGAAGCTTACAACTTATTAGGTTTACAAACATTTCTTACTTGTGGACATGATGAATGTCGTGCTTGGACTTTTAAAAAGAATATGAAAGCTCCTCAATGTGCCGGAATAATTCATACAGATTTTGAAAGAGGCTTTATTAAAGCAGAAGTTTATAGTTTTACCGATTTATTAAAATATGGTAGTGAAGCTGCTGTTAAAGAAAATGGAAGATATCGTATGGAAGGCAAAGAATACATAATGCAAGATGGAGATATCGTTTTCTTTAAATTTAATGTTTAATATTTAGAAAAAATAGCTACACAAATGTGTAGCTATTTTTTTATTCAGTTCTTAAGGCAACTACTGGATCACGCTTTGCAGCTGCTTTTGCAGGTATCATACCAGAAATAGAAGTTAATAAGATACTTACAATTATCATAATAATAGCACTGCTTACCCTTAATGAAGCAAGTGTATATATATTAGTCAAATGCCCTACAATTAAGTTTATTATTAATGATAATAGTAATGTAATAATTATTCCGAACAATCCTGATACTAATCCTATCAAAAATGCTTCAGCATTAAATAAGTGTGATACATCTTTTTTCCTTCCACCTATTGATCGAATTACACCAATTTCTTTTGTTCTTTCCACTACAGACACATAAGTTATTATGCCAATCATAACTGTAGATACAAGTAATGATAAGGCAGTAAAGGCAATTAGTGCATAAGTTATAATATTAATCATTGTTTTTATTAAAGTTATAATTACTTCAAGATTATCAGTATAAGTTATTTGTGCACGTTCACTTTTTGGAATGCTTACACCATTAACAATTAAATCACCCTCAGCATTCCATTTATCAAGATAGGATGTTACATCATTTTTACATTCAAAATTAGTTGGATAAATATTTATTCCACTAGCGACATCTTTTCCTCCTATTTCTTTTAGATATAGCGTATAATAGGAAGCTTTTGATTCTGTAGATGATGTATCACCCAAATATTGGCCAAATATAGAAAGCAAGGCTGAAACATTTGATTCTTTTCCTAAAAAACCAACTTGATTATCTTTTCTTGTTCCTAAATAATAGTAATGATAATCATAAGTTATTCCTGATTGAACAATAATAGGGGCACTACCTTCAATATTTACTGGAATTGCTCCACTTGTTATTGAATCAACGTTTTTATCTTTATAATATTTTATAATTTCTGAATTAAGATTTTGTTCTAATTCATATTTTGCTAAAGCTTCTGTATAATAAAATCCATTTCGTAAACATCCATAAGCAATATCATCTTTTGGTTTTAAAATTCCTACAACTTTTAAATCAACACCATTTTTAAAGGTATCATTAACATATGCTTTATAAAAGAAAGGTAATGCTGAAGCTGTTATTTCATTTGTATTTTTAGTAAAAATAGAATCATTAGGATACCAAGTAAACTTTTTATTTAGAAGTTCTGCATAAGTGAATTTCATTTTATAATTTTCATCTTTATACAAGTCATCATTAGTAGCCTTATATATTATATTTAAAAATTCTTCTTGCGTATAATAGCCAAGTTGTGCAAGTAAAACATCGGTTAGTTGATCATCTTTATTTAAAACAATCATAATTTCATCTTTTTCTTTGGCAAAGTCACCAGCTAAAATATCATATTGAGATAAAACATAATCTTTATTAGAAGGTAATTGGTCAAATTGCTTTCCAAGTTGAGAAATATAACTTGAATATTGTTTAAATGATGTTTCTTTTAAAACCGAAATATACATATTTGTTATTGCAGCTAAAGATATATTTTCAGATTGAATGCCTAAAGAATTATCATTAGTATATCTCCAAGATGTATACATACTATTAGCAAGATCTACGCCATAATCTAAATAAATATCTGCATAATATTCTGGATTCATAGCAAGAACATAATCTACATATTCTTTAGTAATTTTATTATTAATGATATAGGAATTTGCTTGAGATGATTGTTTGATTAAATATTCAACAAGTGAATTTACATTGACTATTCCATTTTCTTTAACAATTTCTGCTTTTTTAAAAGTATTTTGTGTATTGAGTATTGCATTTAAATCATAAGCTGATTCTTGAATACTAATAGGATTTCCAGATAACATATCATCTTGCATTGACTCTATATAACCTGTAACCCCACTTGATACAGCTAGTACTGTAGATACTCCAACAATTCCAATTGATCCTGCTATACAAACAAGGACTGTTCTTTTCCATTTAGAAATCAAATTTTTAAATGAAAGTTTAAATGAAGTCCAAAAGCTCATTTTAGCTTTATTACTTACTATAGAAAAATTAGATTGATTTAATTTTTTTTCTCCTTCATAGGGATTTGAATCATTTACTACTTGACCATCAAGTAAACTAATAATTCTAGTTGAATACTGTTTTGCAAGTTCTCCATTGTGTGTAACCATAATAACAAGTTTTTCCTTAGAAATTTCCTTGATTAGGTCCATAATTTGAATAGATGTTTCACTATCAAGTGCCCCTGTTGGTTCATCAGCAAGTAAAATATCTGGCTCATTTACTAAAGCTCTTGCAATAGCAACTCTTTGACATTGACCTCCAGAAAGTTGATTTGGCTTTTTATAGTAAAGATTGGCAAGGCCTACACGATCTAAAGCTTTCTTTGCCTTTTCAGTTCTTTCTTTTTTAGACATTCCACCAATTGTTAAAGAAAGTTCAACATTTGATAATAAATTTTGGTGGGGAATTAAATTATACGATTGAAAAATAAAACCAATATGGTGATTTCTATAAACATCCCAATCTTTATCTTTATATTTTTTTGTAGAAACATTATTGATTTTTAAATCACCATCTGTATATTTATCAAGTCCACCAATAATATTAAGTAAAGTTGTTTTTCCACAACCAGATGGTCCTAAAATTGAAACAAATTCGCTTTTTCTAAATTTTAAAGAAATTCCTTTTAAAGCATGTACTGTTTCAATTCCTTTACCCATAACATAATCTTTTTTTATGTTATTGAGTGATAGAATAGAGAAATTTTCTTCTTCTATTGCGTCTACATTAACTAAATTATTATCCATTTTATTTCCTCCATTCTTAATACGGATATCATAAAATAAATATCTTTAATTGTCAATAAATTTTATTTATAAAATTTAAAGTTAGTAATTAGTTTTATACTACACTTTAAGAATATAAATTTTAATTCTTTTTTATGCAAAAAAAGATAAACAATAATTCAAAATTTATTTGTTTATCTTTTCAATTAGATAGTTAGTATTTTTAAAATGCCATTTAACATATTTTTTCATATTTTCAAGGCCGATTTTTAAAGCTAATTTATAAGCAAATTCATCAACCATCTCACTTGCACCTAAAGGTATTTTTTCTTTTATTTCATTTTCCATTTTTTCAGTTTGCTTTAAAAAAGTATAACGAGCAATAATAGAAGCACAAGCAACAGCTAAATATTTATTTTCAGCTTTAGTAGTAAAATAAATATTTTTCTGAATTTTATCCTTATAGTCATTAAGATAACTATAATATAAACTTTCAGGTGCAAATTGATCCATAATAATTTGACCTTTAAAATGTGTTTTTTCAACTAAATTATATAAAACATAATTATGCAAATATGCTTTAATTTTATTTAAGTTATAGTCTTTATCACGAATTTCATTATATTTTTTATTAGTTAATATAAATACACAATTTGGAATCATTTTTTTGATTTCTGGAGCAATAGTTTTTATTTTTTCATCGCTTAATTGTTTACTATCTTTTATTCCAAGTTTTAATAAACTTTCGTAATTTTCTTTTTTTACAAGTGTTGCACATACAACAACAGGTCCAAAATAATCTCCACATCCAACTTCATCTGATCCAATATGATCGATGAAATTATTTTTTTCGTTTGTCCAAATGGCACATTCACTTTGTGCATCTTTTCCTTGAAACAATACTGTTCCTGTTTTATAAATGCTTACTGAAAAATTCTCATTAGAGGCAAAAAAGGATAGTAATTGGTTATTACTTTCCTTTTTCATATAACTATAAAAATCTTCTATTTTAGCAACAAGGTTTGCATCTGCTTTAAAAGAGGTTGCCATTTGTCGCTATTCTTTCCTTTATTGCATGTAATAAATATCTTAATGCTTTACGTGTTTTTCCACGATGATTTGGGCCATATACTTCAACATCGATAGTAGTCATTCCTTGCCCACTAGGTATTGCGCGAATTGTTACTTCATACCCTGCCTTGGAAGTGAAAATTTCATTATATATATCATTGTAACTAATTTTTTTATAATTTAAATCTGTCAAAAGTTTAATTATTCCATTCATTGCTCTTTCAGGTCCTATTTTAACTTCAATAGATCTTAAAGTTTCATCTTTAGCATGTAAACTACTATGTGAATATATTTCAAAAGTGCCTTTTAACTTATCAAACATTCAACTCACCATCCTATAGGTATTATATCAAAAAGTTATACAAAATAAAATATTTTATTTTTCTATTTGACTATGGTACAATAAGCGTGGAAGTGGTTAAAAAAATATGCAACACTATTTTGTAAAAAAAGAAAATAATAACTTTAGATTTAATTATAATGATTTTCATCATGTTAAAGATGTTATGCGTCTTAAAAATAATGATGAAATCATTTGTATTTTTGAAAATAAATCTTTTTTATGTAACATTTTATATACTAATAATGATTATAAAATCAATGTTATCAAAGAACTTGAAAATGATAATGAATTACCTATTGATATTATCTTATATCAAGCTTTAATAAAAAACGATAAATTCGACTTAATCATTCAAAAAGCTTGTGAACTAGGTGTAAAAGAAATTTATCCTCTTATAACTTCAAGAAGTGTTGTTAAAATTGATAAAGATAATTTAAATAAAAAAATAATGCGTTATGAAAAAATAGTAAAAGAAGCTGCTGAGCAATCAACACGTTTAGTATGTCCTAGTATTAATGAACCAATTAACATTAAAGATATAGAAATTGAAAAAGACACACTACCTATTATTGCTTATGAAAAAGACCAAAATGTCTTTTCTTTACAAAATATCTTAAAAGATGTTAAATCTTATAAAAAAGTCGCTATTGTAATTGGACCAGAAGGTGGCTTTAGCATAGAAGAAATTAACATGCTTTTAAATAAAGGCTTTAAAGAAGTAAGTCTTGGAAAAAGAATTTTAAGAGCGGAAACAGCAAGTTTTTTTGCAATTTCCATTATCTCGCATTATATAGAAGGAGTTAAGGATGAATAGTTTTTATATAGATTGCCTTGGATGTAAAGTTAATTCATATGAAATAGAGGCTATAAAAGATGAGCTTTTAGCTAATAATTTTATTCAAGCGGCTGATTTTAAAGATGCTGATTACATTATCATTAATACTTGTTGTGTTACTAATAATGCTGCAAGCAAATCTAGGCAAAAAATTAATAGTTATCATAATGGCAACCTAAAAGCCAAAATTATTGTTATGGGTTGTTATGTACAAGGCTTTAAAGATGAAGTTAGTAAACTTGAAGGAGTATCCTTGCTTATTGGTACTAACAATCGTAAAGCAATAATTGAATATATGGTTCATGACTTATTTGATAAGCAAATAAACTTAGTTGAAGACATTAAAAGCTTTACCAAATATGAAAGTTTAGCTATTACATCTTGCTTTGAAAATACAAGAGCTTATTTAAAAATTCAAGATGGCTGTAATAATTTTTGCAGTTATTGCATAATTCCTTATGTCCGTGGAATTATTAAATCAAGGCCTTGTGAAGAAGTCATAAAAGAAGCTAAAAAATTAGTAAGTAAAGGATATAAAGAAATTGTTTTAACTGGTATTCATACTGGAAGCTATGGAAAAGATTTAGATGGTTTTACTTTTTCAGATTTAGTAGAAAAATTGCTTGAAATAGATGGTCTTTATCGATTAAGAATTTCTAGTATTGAAGAAAGTGAAATAGATGAAAAATTAATTAATCTTTTAATTAGTAATCCAAAACTTGCCAAACATTTACATATGCCTTTGCAAGCCGGCAGTGATCATGTTTTAAAATTAATGAATAGAAAATATGACTTAAAAACTTATATTAATAAAGTTGAATACATTAAATCAAAAGTAAAAGATGTTGCCATAACTACAGATATAATTGTAGGCTTTCCTCAAGAAAGTGACGAGGATTTTGCTTCTACTTTAAAAGTTAGTGAACAAATTGGTTTTATGAAGATTCATGTTTTTCCTTTTTCTAGTAGAAAAGGAACAGTAGCAGCTAAAATGAGTGGCCAAATTGATGGAAAAATAAAAAAAGAAAGAACACATCAATTATTAGATTTATCAAATAAGTTAAATTATAATTATAATAGTGCATATATTAATAAAGTAGAAGAAGTACTTGTAGAAGAAAAAGTAAATGGCTATTATTCAGGTCATACTTCAAATTTTTTACATGTTAAGTTTAAATCTAACAAAACAATTGAAAGAAATGCTATAATTAAAGTGAAGATTACAAAAGCTTTCGAAAATGAAGTAGAAGGCGTTATGGAGGAAGAATATGAACGTAAATAAGTATATTGATCACACATTATTAAAACCTGAAGCCACAACTGAACAAATTAAACATCTTTGCAAAGAAGCGTTAGAATATGATTTTGCATCTGTATGTGTTAATCCTACTCATGTTGCATTATGTCATGAAATATTAAAAGAAAGTGATGTTAAAGTTTGTACAGTAATTGGTTTTCCTTTAGGAGCTAATACTACTGCTACTAAAGTGTTTGAAACAAAAGACGCTATTAATAATGGTGCTCAAGAAATTGATATGGTTATTAATATTGGGGCCTTAAAAGATAAAAATTATTCATTAGTGGAAAATGATATTGCAGAAGTAAAAAAAGCTGCTGGTAATACATTAGTAAAAGTTATTTTTGAAACTTGTTTACTAAATGATGAAGAAATTATTAAAGTATGTAATTTATGTGCAAGCGCTCATGTTGAATATGTAAAGACATCTACTGGATTTAATAAATGTGGCGCAACTGTAGAAGTTGTTAAGTTAATGGCTGACACTGTAAAAGGAAACTTAAAAGTAAAAGCTGCTGGCGGTGTTAGATGCTACGAAGATGCCTTAAAAATGATTGAAGCTGGAGCTTCAAGAATTGGTACATCTGCAGGTGTTGCTATTGTTTCTAAAAAATAATGAATATTGGTCTAATTGATAGCGGACTTGGAGCAATTGGACTATTAAATGAACTAATAAAGCAAAAAAAATATGCTAATTATTATCTTTTTATTGACTATAAAGGAAGTCCTTATGGAACAAAAGATGATATAACATTAAAACAAAGATATAAAATAGGAGAAAATTTCTTACTTTTAAAAAAGTGTGAAAAGATTATAATATCTTGTAACACACTTTCTAAAGTGGCTAAAAATGAAAGCCAACAAGTGATTACTCCTATTTTTTATTTACAAAAAAAGATTAATTCGATAGACGGAACTCTAATAGCGACTAAATATACCATTTCCAATAATCTTTACAATTGTAAAAATGTCCTGAACTGTAGTAATCTAGTAGAATATATTGAAGGTAGAGGTCAAATAAAGAAAGATTTTTTTAATTCTTTTAAGGGCAATTTATTTCTAGGATGCACACATTTTACATTAGTAAAAAATAGATTTTCTAATTATTGTATTGATAGTGTTGAAGAACTAGCCAACAATTTAACTTTTACTAAATCCAAATTAAAAATAAATATTTATGTTACTAAACTAAATAAAAATATTTATAATCATATTTTATATTATCTTCACAGTACTAACTTTTGTATTAAATTAATCAACATTTAACTATTATATGCAAGGAAAAAATTATTTATTCTCTTTTTGCCAAAATATGGTTAAATTTTTAAAATTACTCTTGAAAATTAACTTAACTTTTAATATAATTAATGAGGTTAAGCTAAATGCTTCAAAAGGGGTGAAAAAAGGATGGCTAAAGTTGTAGTTCGTGAAAATGAAACTATTGAAGATGCATTACGCAGATTTAAAAGAAAAGTTTCACAAAATGGAACACTTATTGAAGCACGTAAAAGAGAATTCTATCTTAAACCAGGAATTAAGAGAAAATTAAAATCTGAAGCTGCTCGTCGTAATAGCAAATCAAAAAATCGTTAATTAAAGACTCAATGTGAGTCTTTTTTTTTATTATTTATCATATAATTTTATGGTGATATAATGCTAATAATCAATAAAGATCTTTTAAGAATTCAAAATTATAAAACAATATTAACAAGTACTGAAAAAGAAATATCTATTATTCTTGACAAAAAAATTAAAATAGCAGGAAATAATCTGAAAATAATTTTTTTTGAAAAAGAAGAAATAATTGTAAAAGGAAATATTTTAAACATTACTTTCTATGAAAAATAAAATTCAAGGATTATATACTTATAAAATAAATTCTAACGATATTTCCTTTTCTTTAAATTCCTTAAAAAAAGAAAAAATCAAAATTTATAATCTAAAAAAAATAGGAGATAATATTTATACATTTGATAGTTCTATTTTTTCTAAAAATAGAATTAAAAATCTTTTTCCAAATGTAAAGATTACGGGCCAGCATGGATACTTGGCAACAATTTTTAAATTATTTTATTATAAAACAACAATTATTGCTATAATACTATCTATTGCATTTTATTTTGTCTTATCATTTAGAATTTGGAAAGTTAATATTTCAGGTGATAGTAAATTACTAATAAATTATGTGGAAAATCAACTTGAAAAACATGAAATAAAAAAAGGAAACAAACTTTTAAATAATAAGCAAATCAATCAAATAAGTAAAGACATATTAAGAAAAAGTAGTGAAAAAATTGAATATCTTTCCATAAAAAAAGATGGTTGTGTTATTAATGTTGAATTTAAAAAGAAAAGAGAAAAAGTTGAAGAAATAAAATATCAAGGATGTTTATACGCTAGTAAAGATGGAATAATTAAAAGTTTTGACTTGTTATGTGGGGAAAAGGTTGTTAAAGAAAATGATTATGTAAAAAAAGGAGATTTATTAGTACAAGATTATATCATCGATGATTACAATAATACCCTTCCTATTCAAACTTATGGTGCTGTTTATGCCTATACTTGGTATTATCTAACTTTAAAAGAAAATAACATCTATACAAAAGATGCTGTCTCTTTATATGCTTCCTTGTTACTTAAAGCCAAAGAACAAATTAGTGAAAATTTTACTGCAAATGAGTTTATTTATAGTGAAAATGTGTTACAATTTAAAAAAGATGGCAACTATGTGGAAATGAAAATTCATTTTACATGTGTTGAAAATATTGCAAGGAGCTATTAATGAAAGCAAAATATTCAATAGAAAAATATCATTTATCAATCGAACAACTACAAAAATTTTTTGGTAATGAGGATAAAAATCTAAAATTAATAGAAAAAAAATTAAATGTTTCTATTACTGGTTCTGGTGATGAACTTCTAATTGAAGGAAATAATATTTTAAAAGTAAGTTCAATTTTAGATGAATTAATTCAAAAAATTATAAATAAAGAAAAAATTGATGAACTAGAAATAAATCAAATAATTTCAAGAAATATTAATAATGAAAAGAAAATTGAAGAAAATATTAAATTTACAACAACTTACAACGGGAAAATTATTAAACCCCAAAACTATTCACAATATAAATATTACAAATTACTTGAAAGCAAGACTATAATTTTTGCTATGGGTGCAGCCGGTAGTGGTAAAACATACCTTGCCATTGCATATGCTGCTAATAACTTAAAATCTAAAAAGATTAATAAAATAATTATTAGTAGGCCAATTGTAGAAGCAGGAGAAAATTTAGGCTTTTTACCTGGTGAAATTAAAGAAAAAGTTGATCCATATTTAACACCTATTTATGATGCTTTAAATGATATGTTAGGATATGAAACAACACAAAAATATTTAGAAAAGCAAATAATTGAAATTGCTCCTCTTGCTTATATGCGTGGTAGGACATTAAATGATGCTATAGTTGTTCTTGATGAAGCACAAAATACTACGTCCTTACAAATGAAAATGTTTTTAACTCGTCTTGGATACAATACTAAAATGATTATTACGGGTGATGAAAGTCAAATTGATTTAAAAGATGTAACAAAATCAGGAATAATTCATGCTAGCAATATATTAAAAGATATTGAAGAAATTGGAATTATAAAATTTAGTAGTGCAGATGTAGTTAGAAATCCTCTTGTAAGTAAAATTATTAATGCTTACGAAAATGATAAAACAAACAACGAAAACAAATAAAACTTAAAAAAGATAGTTGAACTATCTTTTTTTTACTATTCTAAAATTGTGGTTATGGAATGTTCAGGAAGATTTAAATAATATTCTTTTTCATCAATTATTAAATTAATATCAAAAGCTGTACCTCTATTTAAAATAATAATCACTTTTTCATTGTTTGGATTTAAAAAACTAACAGCTTCTATATTTTTATTAGCACATTGAATTGTATCTATTCTTTTTGCATTTTCTTTTACATATTTTGAAAAATGCCCTATGTAATAATATGGTGTATTATAGTAAAGACATTTCTTTTTTGTATCATACATTATTGGCGCTTCACAATAATTTTTAACGTGATTAGGCCCACCAATTTCATCCAAAATTAAATTCCAATCAATAAATCCAGTTGAATAATTATTAAAGTCATTTATCATATGATGAGCGTAAAATTCTCCATTTTCAAAACGCTTTTTACTTTCATTACCATAAATATTATATTCTACGCATCCTTCAGTAAATAAAAGATTTTTATTGGGAAAC
>CAKPXW010000034.1 GCA_934202505.1 uncultured Bacilli bacterium
TATCTGGCCGGAGACGCGACAGAGGATGAAGCAGCGGAGCGGATCCAATCCAGAGTGTATTTATATTTGCAGGAGCTTTATGTTCTTTAATAGATAAGGTATTCTACGGTGGTAGTCTTGACTTTATAGGAATTAGCGACTTATTTATAGCAGATATAAAAGATATATATATCAATCTAGGATTACTATTCTTTATAATGGCTACATATAAAAGTGACTTTTTAAAAGATGATGGTAATTCTTCATTAAAAGATGATTGGCAGGCTATAAAGAACTTTTTAGTGTTTATCAAAAATGATATAAAATGTCAAGAAAATATCAAACAAGCTAATATTCTTCTTGATGATAAAGATGAAGAAATGGTTGAAATGGCCAAAATGGAAATAGCAGAAAATAATGAAAAAATTGAAACTATCGAAGAAGAATTAAAAATATTATTACTACCTAAAGATCCAAATGACGATAAAAACGTTATTATGGAAATAAGAGGGGCTGCCGGTGGTGATGAAGGAAATATCTTTGCTGGTGATTTATTTAGAATGTATACCCGTTATGCTGAAAATAAGGGATGGAAAATTGAAATTAATGAATCAAATGAAACAGAATTTGGTGGTTACTCATTAGTCTCTTTTATGATAAAAGGTGAAGGCGCTTATTCTTGCTTTAAATTTGAATCTGGTGCGCATCGTGTACAAAGAGTCCCTCGAACGGAAGCTCAAGGTAGAATTCATACTTCTACAGCAACAGTATTAGTTATGCCTGAAGTTGAACTTCAAGATACTAATATAAAAATGGAAGATGTAACAATAGAAGTATATCGTTCTTCAGGAGCAGGAGGACAACATATTAATAAAACAGAATCAGCTGTACGTGTAATTCATAATCCAACTGGAATTGTTGTAGCTTGCCAAGATGGAAGAAGCCAACATGAAAATAAAGATAAAGCTTTACAAATTTTAGCAGCAAAAGTTAGTGATTTTATTCGTCAACAAGAAGAAGAAAAACTTGGAGCTGAAAGAAAATTAAAAGTTGGTACAGGTGAAAGAAGTGAAAAAATAAGAACTTACAATTATCCACAAAATCGTGTAACAGATCATCGTATAGGATTTACAATTCAAAAGTTAGATCGTGTTATGGAAGGCGATTTACAAGAGATAATTGATGCTTTATTAAATGAAGAGCAAAAAGAAAAACTTTCTGCTGAAATGTAATATGACATATTTAAAAATGATAAAAAATGCTGAAAAGTATGTACAAGAAAATAATAAGGAAATTTATGCCGTAAAATGGCTATTTCTTAATTGTCCATATTTTCCAGGATATGGCAAGTTAAATGAAGATGTGCCAGAAAATGTTTATAATTATTTTAATGATTTAATAAAAAGATATGTAGTTGATAAAATACCTCCACAATATTTATTAAATAAAGCATTTTTCTTTAATTATGAATTTTATGTTGATGAGGGATGCTTTATTCCCAGAAATGAAACTGAACAACTAGTTGAAGAAACTATCTATAGAATTGATGATTTATTTAAAAACAAGCAAATTGAAATTGCTGATGTTTGTTGCGGATCTGGTATTATAGGAATAACTTTAAAAAAAGAAATTGAAAATTGTCATGTAACTATGTGTGATATTTCTTCAAGTGCTTTAGAAATTGTAAAGAAAAATGCTTTAAAAAATAAAGCAGATGTTGAAATCATTCAAGGAGATTTTATAGAACCTATCTTAAATAAGAAAATAAAATATGATGTTATTGTATGTAATCCTCCATATATTAAAAATGATGAAATTTTAGATGAAATGGTAGTAGACCATGAGCCTAAAATTGCTTTGTTTGGAGGAGTCGATGGACTAGACTTTTATCGAATAATTTTTAAAAATTATTCTTTACTAATAAAAGAAAAAGGCTTTATGGCCTTTGAATTTGGATATGATCAAAAAGATGCATTAGAAAACTTAATTAAAGAATTATTACCAAATCATAAATATGAATTTTTAAAAGATTATAATAATAAATATAGAATGCTTTTTATCTATAATAATTAATGACCTGGCAATGGAAATTCTTGACTCTGACTTTTATTTTTTATGACATTTTCTTGTGCCGCAATTGATAACATAAATTGGCCTAATAATTCAAAAAAATTTCCTAATGAATTCATTTGGTCAATTTGTAGATTTTGTGCTATAATGTATCCAGCGATTGACGCTATAATTGCAAATTCATTCCCAGAAAACGAAAAAAGGAAGTCACAAAGACTATTGTAATCATTATTTATGAATTGGTTCATTGATGAATTATTGATAGCCATCATTCCTTTATATGAGGAGAAAAAATGAAATATAAAGTTAAACAACAAGAAAAAGAAGAAAGAAAAAAGAAAATTATATTTTGGACAAAAAGAATTTTGTTAGGACTTGTTTGTGCAAGTATTGCATTGTTACTATTAGTTGCAGTATTTGCTACTTGGATTCAAAATAAGGATTAAAGGTGACTATTAGTCACTTTTTTTAATTATTTTATCAATTAATCCATAGTTTAATGCTTCTTGTGCATCCATAAAATAATCTCTTTCTGTATCTTGTATTATTTTACTTAGAGGCTTTCCTGTGTTATTTGCTAGTATTTTGTTTAATTTTTCTTTTAATTTATCAATTCTTTTAGCCACTATTAAAATATCGCTAGCCATTCCATTTACACCGCCACTTGGCTGATGAATCATTATTTCACTATTTTCTAAAGCAAAACGCTTCCCTTTAGTTCCTCCTGCAAGTAGAAATGCTCCCATAGAAGCAGCAAGGCCAAAACATATAGTAACAACATCACATTGAATGTATTTCATAGTATCATAAATAGCAAGGCCACTTGTAGTAGAACCTCCAACACTATTTATATATAATTGAATATCTTTATTTGGCTCTTTTGATGCAAGATATAATAATTGTGCAATAATATCACTAGCTAAATTGTCATCAATTTCTCCATTTAAAATAATAATTCTATCTTTTAATAGTAAAGAATAAACATCATAATGTCTTTCACCATCATGATTTACTTCTATTATTGTTGGAATATGATTCATAAACACCTCTCCTTAATAAAAGTATGCCCAAATTTTCAAAAGTATACTTGTTATTTGTGAAAAAGCACACCAATAAAAAATAATATTTATTGAATATTTAGCAAGAATTATTTATAATAATTCTGTAGGGCTAGTTTAACTAGTCAAAAGGAGATTTAATTAAAAATTATGAGTAAAGTAACAGTTACAGATTTAAAAGACCTTAAAGGTAAAGTTGTTCTTGTAAGAGTTGACTTCAATGTTCCACTAAAAAACAATGAAGTAACTGATGATAATCGTATCGTTTGTGCTCTTCCAACAATTAAATATTTAAAAGAACAAGGCGCTAGAGTTGTTTTATTCTCACATCTTGGAAAAGTTGATCATAAAGATCCTGAAAAGAAAGCTGCAAATATGGCAAAGAATGATATGAAGTTTGTAGTGCCAGTACTTGAAAAAGATTTAGGAGAAAAAGTAGTTTATGTTCCTGAAACAAGAGGCGAAGCTTTAAATACCGCAGTTGCATCTTTAAAAGAAGGTCAAGTTTTATTAATGCAAAATACTCGTTATGAAAAAGGCGAAAGCAAAAATGATCCAGAACTTGCTGCTTATTGGGCAAGCTTAGCTGATGTATTTGTAATGGATGCATTTGGTAGTGCTCACCGTGCTCATTCATCTACATATGGAGTACCTGAAATTTTAAATAAGGAAGGAAAACAAACAGCTCTTGGATTTTTAATGCAAAAAGAAGTAGAAAATTTATCTGCTTGTGTTAATGTGCCTGATAATAAACGTCCTTTTGTTGCAATTTTAGGTGGTGCAAAAGTATCAGATAAGATTTTATTTGTAGAAAAATTATTACAAACAGCTGATAAGGTAATTATTGGTGGTGCTATTACTTGTACTTTCTTAAAAGCAATGGGTAAGCCAGTAGGAAATTCTCGTTATGAAGCTGATCAATTAGAATTTGCTAAAAAATGTCTTGAACTAGGTAAAGGAAAATTATATTTACCTATCGATCATGTAATTGCTGATAATTTTGAAATGCCAACTGATGTTCGTAATACAAATGGATTAGATATTGCTGATGGATATGAAAGACTAGATATCGGACCTAGAACTTGTGAATATTATGCAAAATTATTAGATGGAGCTAAAACTGTTTTCTGGAATGGTCCTATGGGTGTATTTGAAAATCCATTATTTGCAAATGGTACAATTGAAATTTGTAAGATTTTAACAAAATTAACTAAAGAGCAAGGAACATTTACAGTAATTGGCGGTGGAGATAGTGCTGCAGCTGCAGCTCAATTTGGCTTTAAAGATGGATTTAGCCATGTATCAACTGGTGGCGGCGCTTCACTTGAATTAATTCAAGAAGAAGGACATCTTCCTGGAATTGATGTAATTGCAGACAAAAAGTAGGTATTAATATGAGAAAAAAAGTTATTGTTGGCAACTGGAAAATGAATCATACTAATGTAGAAACAAAAGAATTTATGTTAGCTATGAAAGATGTTGTTAAAGAAGCAAAAACTCATAATATAGTTTTAGGAATTGCTCCAACATATATGTGTTTAGCTACTGCTGGAAAAACAGCTCCAAGAGGACTTATTGTTTCTGCTCAAAATGTAAATGATCATATGTCAGGTGCTTATACTGGAGAAATTTCAATTCCAATGCTTAAAGAAGTAAAAGGATTAACTCATGTAATTATTGGTCATTCAGAAAGAAGACAATATTATAAAGAAACTAATGCTTCATGCAATGCAAAAATGAAATTATTAGCAGAAAATGGATTACTTCCAATTTATTGTGTTGGAGAAAGTCTTGAACAATTTGAAAATAAAGAAACAAAAAAAGTTGTAAAAGAACAAATTGTTGAAGGACTTACAGGATTAGCTGCAGATTATGTTGCTAAAATGATTATTGCATATGAACCAGTTTGGTCAATCGGAACTGGTAAAAATGCAAGTAAAGAAATCGCTGAAGATGTATGTGGCTTTATAAGAAAAGAAGTTGCTAAGTTATATGGTAGAAGAGTTGCTAATAAAGTAATTATTCAATATGGTGGTTCTGTAAAACCAAATAACGTAAAAGATTATTTAACTCAACCAAATATTGATGGTGCTTTAGTTGGTGGTGCTTCTTTAAAAGCAGATACATTTGCAGAATTAGTAAGCAATTTATATAAGTAGAAGGCTCAATTAGAGCCTTTTTTTTAAATATATACTTTTAAATTTATAATTCATATTTTATAATCAATCTATAAAATATAAAAATGAAGTATTAAATACGAGGAGAAATATGAAACAACTAACTGGAAAAGAAAAATGCGAATTATTAGTCGCTAAAGAAACGTTTTTAAGCAAAGAAAGTTCAAATGGAAAAATTTTTGCAATAAAATTTTCAGATGGGCCTGCAGGACTTAGAATGCCAACTGACAAATATCCTTTAGGAAAGCCACAATTATGCTTACCATCAATCAATACAATTGCAAATTCTTTTAATGAAGAGATCGCATTTGCTATTGGAAAGTGTTTGGCAAGTCAATGTATTGAAGAAAATGTAGATGTTATTTTGGCTCCGGGAATGAATATAAAAAGGACTCCATTATGTGGTAGAAACTTTGAATATTTTAGTGAAGATCCTTACTTAACAGGAATTCAAGCAACTCAATTTGTTAATGGAGTTCAAAGCTTAGGAATAGGAGCGTGTATAAAACATTTTTGTTGCAATAATAGAGAATTTGATCGTTTATTTCAATCAAGCGAAGTGGATTACCGTACTTTAAGAGAAATTTATTTAAAAGGATTTGAAATGGTTATCAAAAATGCAAATCCATATTCTTTAATGTGCTCATATAATGCAGTTAATGGAATAAATGTAGCAGAGAATAAATATATACTCGATGATATTTTAAGAAAGAAATTTGGCTATGATGGACTTGTTATTTCCGATTGGGGAGCAGTCAAAGATAGAGTTAATGCTTTAAAAGCCACTTTAGATATAGAATTTCCTAAAAATCCACATAATATTGAAAAATTATATCAAGCATATAATGATAAAATAATTACTGATAATGATCTTGATTTATCAATTGCAAGAATTGAAAAAACTTGTAATAGAATAATAGAAAATAAAAGTAAACGTATTGCTCTAAATGATAAACAAATAAAAGATATTTGTATTAATACTATATCAGAAGGTGCAATTTTGCTTAAAAATGAAGATAATATTTTACCTTTGAAGGAAAAAAATATAGCTCTTTTAGGAGGACTTGTTTATGAACCATCGTATTGTGGTGGTGGTAGTGCAACAATTTATTTAAAAGAAAAGATAAAATCATTAGATTATGAATTAAAAAAACAATTACCAAATGCTAATATTAATTATTCTATGATGTTTGAATATTGTTCTTGTACAGAGAAAATTGCCAATGTTCAATTAAGTAATTTAAAAGGTGGATATCAAATAGCATATGAAAGTGATGTAGCTGTTATAGTAGTTGGAACTAATAGAATAATTGAAACTGAAAGTTATGATCGTAACACTTTAAAACTTGATGATTCAATAGAATTTGTAATTAATGAAGTGGCAAAAAGAAATAAAAATGTAGTAGTAGTAGTTGAAGCAAGTTGTGTTATTGATATGAGTAATTGGATTAATAATGTAAAAGGTGTTTTATATGCTAATCTAGCTGGAAGTTATGTAAATGAAGCCCTTGCTTTATTACTTTCAGGAAAACAAAATCCAAGTGGAAGGCTTAGTGAAACTTTCCCACTATCTATCAATGATAACCCAGTAATACTATCCCATGGAAATGGTTATGTAGATAATTATTTTGAAAAAAATTTAGTAGGTTATAGATATTATTTGACCAATAATATTCCTGTATTATATCCATTTGGTTACGGTCTTTCATATTCAACATTTGAATATAAAAACATTTATTTTAATGTAAATAATAAATATGATTGTAGTATTGAATTAGATATACATAATATTTCATCCTTTGATGGAAAAGATGTTTTACAAGTATATATTTCTCAAATTGATTCTCCTGTTTTAAAACCTACAAGAGAATTAAAAAGATTTAAAAAGATTGCTATAAGTGCTTTTAATAAAGAGCATGTTCAAATTAATCTTGATAAAGATTGTTTTGAATATTTTAATGTCTGCATAGATGATTTTGATGTTTTAGAAGGACATTATGAAATAATTTTAACAAGTGATAATGTTCAAGAAATTGCTAAATTTAAGCTAAAAATATAAAAAAACATTTACAAATATCAAAAAAAATGTAAAATAAATATATGCGGTTTGACCCTCTATGGCACCCCGCTTAAACAAAATCGAGGAGGAAAGTATGAAAAGAAAAAAAATTATCACTTACATCACAATTAATGGATTAATCGCTGCACTTTATGTTGTTTTATCCCTAGCTTTGGGAAGTCTAAGTTTTGGAACAAATGGCTTTCTAGATATTAGAATATCAGAAATCTTAATGCTATTTGCTTTTATTTCACCATTTTATTTTCCCGGACTTACTATTGGCTGTTTGATTACTAATTTAATAGGATCTTCTTTAATTTTTGATTTTATTATAGGAACATTACAGACAGTTCTAGCTTGCTTCATTTTGTATTATCTTAGAAAATGGAGCCAAATTGCTATTATTTTAGCAGCTATGAGTTGTGGAATTATTATAGGACTTGAATTATATTTTCTAGGATTTTCTACAATTGGACTTTGGATTTTAGTCTCTGTTTTTGTAAGTGAATTGATAACTTTAGAAATAGGATATTTTATTTATAAACTATTAATGAAAAACAAATACTTGCAAAATTTATTAAATTAATTTAAAGATTGTTTTAATTTTCACAAAATTAATATCTTTATGCCTCTAATATATTCATATGGGAGGCTTTTTTTATGATATAATTAGAATGTTTATATAATTATAGGAAAGGGAGGGCAATTTAATGTCTATTCAAAAAACGGCAAAAGAAGAGATCATTAACATTGTTAATAAGTACAGAAATGAGCCTACACCTCTTGTAATGATTTTAAGCGAAATTCAATCAAAGTTCGGCTATGTTTCGCTTGATGTACAACAGCTTGTTTCTGATGAAACAGGGATACCTGTTTCAGAAATTTATGGTGTAGTTACTTTTTATTCATTTTTCTCATTATCTCCAAAAGGCAAATATGTTATTGGAATTTGCCTTGGGACTGCATGCTATGTAAAAGGTTCTCAACAAATAATTGATAAATTTTCAACTATTTTAGGAATCAAACCAGGAGAAACTACAGAAGATGGTATGTTTACTCTTGATGCATTAAGATGCATTGGCGCTTGTGCATTAGCTCCAGCTGTAAGAATTAACGATAAGGTTTATTCTCAAATGAAAGTTTCTGATGTAGAAAAGATCGTTGAAGAATGTAGAACATTAGGCTAGAGGTGAAGATATGGAAAAAATATTAAATGAAGAGCAATTGCTTGAAAAATATAATAAATGTAAAGCATGCCTTGATAAAAAGTTTTTAGGTGATGGTGCAAAACGTTCTATTGTATTATGTGGTGGAACAGGATGTATGGCATCTGAATCAGTACAAATGGAACAAAAATTTATTGAAATTTTAAAAGAAAAAGGCTTAGATAATCAAATATCTGTTAATATGGTTGGTTGCTTTGGCTTTTGTTCACAAGGTCCATTCGTAAAAATTTATCCAGAAGATACTTTATATAGAAAAGTAACTCTTAAAGATGTTGAAGAAATTGTAGAAAAAGATATTATTAATCATGAAGTTGTAGAAAGATTATTATTTGTTGATCCTGTTACTCATGAAAAAGTAGCACGTCAAGATGATATTAATTTTTATAAAAAACAAAAAAGAATTGCACTATATGGTTGCTCAATTATTAACCCAGAAGATATAAATGAAGCAATAGGCTATGGTTCATTTTTAGGATTAAAAAGAGTACTACATATGGATCCTCAAGAAGTAATTAATGAGATACTAGAATCAGGTTTACGTGGTCGTGGAGGTGGCGGATTCCCTACAGGAAGAAAATGGCAATTTGCCCATGACCAAGTTAGTGATGAAAAATATGTAGTATGTAATGGTGATGAAGGAGATCCAGGAGCATTTATGGATCGTTCAATTCTTGAAGGAAATCCTTTATCAGTAATTGAAGGAATGATGATTGCAGGTTATGCAATTGGTGCTAAAAATGGCTATTTTTATGTTCGTGCAGAATATCCTACAGCAGTTGAAAGATTAACAATTGCTATTAAACAAGCTAAAGAAGTAGGACTTTTAGGCGAAAATATTTTAGGAACTAACTTCTCTTTTGATATTCATATTCGTTTAGGAGCAGGTGCTTTCGTTTGTGGTGAAGAGACTGCATTATTAAATTCAATTGAAGGACAACGTGGTATGCCACGTCCTCGTCCACCATTCCCAGCAGTAAGAGGATTATGGCAAAAACCAACAATCATTAATAATGTTGAAACATTAGCTTGCGTACCTTATATTCTAAGAGAAGGTGCTAGTGAATTTAATAAATATGGAACAGAAAAATCTAAAGGAACAAAAGTTTTCGCTTTAGGTGGAAAAGTTAATAATGTCGGATTAGTTGAAATTCCTATGGGAACAACTGTTCGTGAATTAATTTATGATATAGCTGGTGGAATTCCAAATGGCAAAAAATTTAAAGCATTACAAACTGGTGGTCCAAGTGGAGGTTGCTTAACTGAAGAACATTTAGATGTGGGCATTGATTATGATAACTTAATTGCTTTAGGATCTATGATGGGATCTGGTGGAGCAATCGTTATGGATGAAGATAACTGTATGGTAGATGTTGCAAAATTCTATATGGAATTTATTTGCGATGAATCATGTGGTAAATGTTCACCATGTCGTATTGGAACAAAAAGAATGCTTGAAATTTTAAATAAAATCACAGTTGGAAATGGAGAAATGTCAGATATTGACCGTCTTGAAGAATTAGCTTCAGCGATAAAAGCTGGTTCATTATGTGGACTTGGTCAAACGGCTGCTAATCCTGTTTTATCAACTCTTGCTCATTTTAGAGACGAATATGTTGAACATATTGTTAATAAATCTTGCCCTGCTCATGTATGTAAAAAGTTAATTTCTTATCACATTGATCCATTAAAATGTAAAAAGTGTTCTAAATGTGCTAGAAATTGTCCAGTTGAATGTATTAGTGGTGTTCCAGGCAAAGAACCATATGTTATTGATCAAAGTAAATGTATTAAATGTGGAACATGTATGTCAGCTTGCTTATTTAAAGCAATTAGTAAGGAGTAGAGAAAATTATGAGCTTAGTAAATATTAAAATTGATGGTATTTCTTATCAAGTTGAATCTGGCCTTACAATCTTAGAAGCCGCAAGAAAATGTGGCTATGAAATACCTAGTTTATGTACATTTAATCATGGCCAATGTTCAAAAGCTTCTTGCCGTGTTTGCTTGGTAGAAGTAAAAGGAGCAAGAGGACTTGTTGCCTCTTGTGTATATCCTGTTAATGATGGAATGGAAATTTCTATATCTTCTGTAAAAGCATCTCATGCTAGAAGAGTAAATGTAGAACTTATCCTTTCAAACCATAATAAAAATTGTCAACAATGTAGTAAAAATGGTCATTGTGAATTGTTACATGTTGCCCAACTTGTAAATGCAAGAGACAATATGTTTGAAGGATGCAAAACTCCTACAACATATGATGATTTAACTCCTGCTATTATTCGTGATACAAGTAAGTGTATTCTTTGTGGACGTTGTATAGAAAGATGTAAATCAGCACATGGAATAGGAATTCTAGGTTTTGAAAATAGAGGGTTTAAAACTATTGTTGGCCCTGCAGCAAATAAATCATTTGCTGATGTGCCATGTATTCAATGCGGACAATGTGTAAATGTTTGTCCTACAGGTGCTTTAATGGTAAAAAGCGAAATTGATAGAGTTGATGAAGCTTTCAAAGATGGAAAATATGTTGTTGTTCAAACTGCTCCAGCTGTAAGAGCTGCACTTGGAGAAGAATTTGGTATTAAAGTTGGAACACCAGTTACTGGAAAAATGGTTGCTGCTTTAAGACGTTTAGGCTTTGCTAAAGTTTATGATACAAACTTTGGAGCTGATTTAACAATTTGGGAAGAAGCAAGTGAATTATTAGATAGAGTAAAAAATAATGGAGTTCTACCTATGATAACTTCTTGTTCTCCAGGTTGGGTAAATTATGCAGAATTATTTTATGGTGATTTATTAAATCATTTATCATCTTGCAAATCTCCACATGAAATGGAAGGTGCCATAATTAAATCTTATTTTGCTGAAAAGAACAATTTAAATCCAGATGATATTTTTGTTGTTTCAATTATGCCTTGTAGTGCTAAAAAATATGAAAAGGAACGTAAAGAAAATTCAGTTAATGGTAGAAAAGATGTTGATGCTGTATTAACAACTAGAGAACTTGCAACTTTAATTAAAAGAGCTGGTATTCGTTTTGATAAATTACCAGATGAAGAATTTGATCAAGACTTATTAGGAAAGTATTCTGGTGCAGGAGTAATTTTTGGTGTAACTGGTGGAGTTATGGAAGCAGCTGTTAGAACAGCTTATTATTGGTTAACTAACAAAAATCTTGATGCCTTATTATCATTTACTCCAGTAAGAGGTTTTGATGGAATTAAAGAAGCCTCTCTTGATATTAATGGGATGACAATCAATATTGCTGTTGCTTCAGGCATGAGAAATGCAAAAGTATTATTAGATGAAATCAAAAATGGAACTAGTAAGTATCATTTTATTGAGATTATGGGTTGCCCAGGTGGTTGTGTAAATGGTGGAGGACAACCTTATGTTAGAAGTTGTTTCTTACCAAATGAAGATCTTGATATTGAAGATACATATATGCAAAAAAGAGCCAATGCTTTATATTCTGAAGATGAAAGACAAACTATTAGAAGATCACATGAAAATCAACAAGTAATTGATCTTTATAATAATTATCTTGAAAAACCAGGTTCTCATAAATCACATGAGTTATTACATACTTCATATAATAAACGTGATCATAGAATAAAATAAGAAACGAGAAATCGTTTCTTTTCTTTATTTTGTTGTAAAAAACATTAATTATAACTATAATTAAAAAGAAAGGTGGTTAAAATATGAAAGATGTAAGACTATATGATAGTAAAAGTAAACAATTAATTAAATTAAATGTTAAAGATCCCGGAAAAGTAACAATGTATTTTTGTGGGCCTACAGTTTATAATCATGCACATATAGGAAATGCAAGACCTTTAATTGTATCAGATAATTTAAGAAGACTATTAAAATATCTAGGATACGAGGTTAAATTTATTTCGAATTATACAGATGTAGATGATAAGATAATAAACGAAGCTAAAAAGGAAAATTTAAAAGAAGAAGAAATTACAAGCAAATATATAAAAGCTTACGAAAATGTAAGATTAAAATTAAATGCTCCATTACCAGATTTTACTCCTAGAGTTACAAATTATATGGATAAAATTATCGATTTTATAGCTAAACTTGTAGAAAAAGGTTATGCATACCAAGTAAATGGAGATGTTTATTTTAGTGTTAACAAGATTAAAGAGTATGGAGAGATTTCTAATAGAAATATTCATGATTTATTAGTTGGAGCTAGAATTGAAGAAAATGAAAATAAAGAAAATGCTTTAGATTTTTGCTTATGGAAAGAAACAAAAGAAGGCATAAAATGGGATTCTCCTTGGTCTAAGGGTCGTCCAGGATGGCATACTGAATGTGTAGCAATGATTAATGATCTAACAACAGATACTTATGTAGATATTCATGGTGGGGGAATGGATTTAAAATTTCCACATCATGAAAATGAACAAGCACAAGCAAGAGCTTATTGTGGACATGAACTTGCAGGAATATGGATGCATAATGGAATGTTAAATATTGATAATGAAAAAATGTCAAAATCTTTAGGTAATGTAATTCTTGCCAAAGATATGATAGATAATATAGGTGGACAAACAGTAAGATGGATTATGAATTCTACTCATTATCGTGCTCCAATTAATTTTTCCAAAGAAGTAGTTGAAAATGCCACATTAGAAATTAATAAGATTTATATGCCTCTTAAACAAGCTTCTTTAAAACTTGCTCTTGCAAATTATCATAATAATAAAATAAATGCAGAAAGCATTGACAAATATTTAAATATGTTATGTGACGATTTAAATGTTCCAGGAGCTATTACTTTGATTTTTGATGAGGTAAAAAAATTAAATGCATTAATAAGAACTAAAGAAATTAATTATGAAGATTTATCTTTAACATTTAATACTTTAAATGAAATGTTAGATTTAATAGGAATGGAAAAATATAATAAGGTTTTATCAGAAGAAGATATAGAACTTTATAATCATTGGAATGAATATAAAATGCAAAAAGATTTTGCTAATGCTGATTTATTAAGAAGTAAACTTCAAGAAAAAGGAATTATCTAAAATGGAATATATTTATGGAAAAAATACAATAATGTCTTTTCTTGAAGCAAATTTATTAAAAGAAGTATATCTATTATCTACTTTTCAAGATAATAAGATAATTGAAAAACTTAAAAATTCAAAAATAAAAATATCTTATAAAAGTCCGCATTTTTTAGATGAAATTTGTAAAACAAATAAACATCAAGGTATTGTAGGAATTATTCAAAATTATACTTATTATACTCTAAATGATTTAATTGAAGATGGTAAACTATTAAAAAAACCAGTTATTTTAATGTTAGATGGTATAGAAGATCCACATAATTTTGGCGCCATCATTCGCACTTGTGATGCTTTAGGAGTTAATGGGATTATTATTGGAAAACATAATAGTTGTCCTTTAAATTCAACAGTTGCAAAAGTATCAACAGGGGCAATTGCTAATATAAAAATTGCAGAAGTAACAAATCTTACTCAAGCAATTAAAACACTGAAAGAAAACAATTATTGGATTGTAGAAGCAGAAGCTTTTCAAGGAAGACCTTATTATGAAATTGAATATAATATGCCAACAGTTTTAGTTGTTGGCAGTGAGGGCTTTGGCATATCAACTCTTGTAAAAAAACAATCTGATTTTAATGTTTATATTCCTATGACAGGTAAAGTTAATTCTTTAAATGTATCTGTAGCTACAGCAATTTTACTTGCTCAAATTGTTAGATAGACTTAGTAATATAATAAGATTTTTTTGACATAAACTTGACCCCATCTTTTTAAAATAAAATTATATAATTTATTTGAAAGTAATTTTAATTAAAAAGGTGTAGTA
>CAKPXW010000035.1 GCA_934202505.1 uncultured Bacilli bacterium
TAAATGATTTAGAAAATGGAAAACTAAAGAAGTGGTTAGAGATAATAACTTCTAATAAACTTGAAGGGTTGAAAGGAGAAAATAAAAGTATGAATAAAGCTATTGATATGATTGAAATAATGAATGGTGATAGAGCTTTTCTTGAAATTCTTGAAGCAGAAGATAAAAAAGAAAGGGACTATCAAGCCAATATGATTGCTAGTAAAAGAAAAGGTATTTTACTAGGTAAAAGAGAAGGAAAAAGAGAAGGAAAAAGAGAAGGTAGAGAAGAAGGGCAAAATCAAAAAGCAATAGAAATAGCAAGTAAAATGTTAGCTTCTAAAATGGACATCCAAGTTATTTCTTCTTTAACTGGTCTTTCTATTGAACAAATTAATAAATTAAAATAATAATTTATACTTATATTAATATTTAAAAGGACAGTTCAATTTTTGATTTTTGATTGAACTGTCCTTATTTTATATTTAATTATTCACTTTCTTTATCAAGGGCAAAGATAGAAATAGAATCTAAAATAGTTTTTTCTTTAGCAAGTTTTCCATATTTGTCAACTTCAAACTTATCTTTTAATTCATGAGTTACACAACCAGGTCCACCAATACAACCATTTACACATCCCATACCTTCTAAGAAATTAAAGTCAGCTGTACCATTTTTCATTTTTTGTAAAGCTGGAATACAATTTGCTACTCCATCAACTTGTAAAGCTTTTAAGTCAAAATCAATATTTTGTTCTTTAAATGATTCTTTGACAGCATCTGCAACGCCACCACATCTTGCAAAACATCTTCCAAAATAAGAAGCATTATCTAAAACACCTTCTGGAAGAGTAGAAGCATCTAAATCATAAGCAGCAATTAAAGCATTTAATTCTTCAAAAGTTAAGACATAATCAACATATGGTTTTACTTCATCTTTTCTAATTTCCATTTTCTTAGAAATACATGGACCAATGAAAACAATTTTAGCTTCAGGATGATCTTTTTTAATATATCTTGAAATCATAGCCATTGGTGATAACGTTGTAGAAACATTATCTTTTAATTCAGGGAAGTATTTGTTAATTAAGGCTACAAAGGTAGGGCAACAACTAGTTGTTAATTTTCCTGTCTTAACAAGTTCATTTCCTTCAATATAAGCAACCATATCAGCACCAAGAGCAGCTTCTACTACTGATTTAAAACCACATTTTTTGATTGCAGTAATAATTTGACCAATTGTTGCTGTTTTAAATTGAGCAGCTATTGATGGGGCAATTACTGCATATACTGGGTATTTACTAGAATTTTCACTCTTTTTAATTTCATTTATTACATCGACAATCATTGATTTATCCATAATTGCACCAAATGGACATTGATATACACAATTACCACATTGAATACATTTATCATTATCAATTTTTGCTGAAAAATCATCATTCATAGAAATAGCTTTTACTTTGCAAGATTGTTCACATGGACGTTGAATATTAGCAATTGCACTATATTGGCAAGCTTTTGCACACATTCCACAATTTACACAAAGTGATTTATCTATATAGGCAGAATGAGTTACCGAATCAAATTTTATTGCTTTTTTAAAACATGCTTTTTCACAGCGATGAGCAATACAGCCACGACAGCGATTAGTAACTTCATATCCACCAGTTGGACATTCATCACAAGCAATAGGAAGTACTTCTACAATATTAGGATTGTCTTTATTTCCCCCTAAAGCAAGTTTTATTCTTTCAAGCACAATAGCTCTTTCTTTATAAATACAACATCTCATTGTAGGCTTTGGTCCAGGGACAATTTCTTTAGCTATATCATTATAGTCTTCAAGCAAATTGCCAGCGATGGCACTTTTAGCTACACGTTTTAATACTTTAAATTTCAATTCTTGGACATTAGTATCAAACTTTTGCATTATTATTTTCCCCCTAAAAGTAGGTTATTGTAACCTTTTTTGACATTTTTTCTAGGTATTCTTTTAACTTATTAACCATTGATAATTTTACATCAATAGCTATTTCATCTTCTTCTTGATGAGCACTATTAGCTGCACAACCAACAAAAATATTTATATCTGTTGATTCTTCAAATAGTATTCTTGCTATTTGACTTGCACCATCTTCTTTGTAACACCAGTCAAAATAGTCACTATTTTTTTCTTCTAGTAAGTTTTTTGCATAGCTTAATACTTTTTTTAAAGTAATAACTCCCTCACTTACTACATCTATTCCTTCAATTATGGATGTTGGAGGAATTTCTTTATCTAAATAAACTCCATCAAATATAATTTCTTTATCTAAACATTTAGCAAATATTTTACTTGTTGTTCCTCCACAGACAATATGTTTTCCAGCTTTTGCCATAAATAGATGAACCATTTTATTATCATCATTTCTATTAGTTGGTGGACCTATAAATATATTAGACATTTGTCTTTTCCTAATTTTTATAGTAGCCACAGTGGCATCATCACCTGGTTTAAAATTATATAATCTTTCGACATGTTCAAGTAAAACTGTTGATAAAGACTTAGCTGAATAAGAATCTGGATTATATAAACTTGCCATATAATCTTCTACTTCTTCAATTGACCAGCCAAAATTTAATGAAGCACCAATTCCAGCATGAATAATTCCATCACTTAATAAAAACAAGGAATCACCTACTGAAAGTTGAAATTTTGCATGATATATTTTTTTATTACTAATAACTTCTTCTTGATAATCAATTTTTCCTACTTTTTTCCCACTTATATAAAATGGTAAAGGATTGTCATAGTTATATATTTCTACATCTTCTGAATTAGAAATTTTTACGATAGAAAATGTTGAATAAGCAACATGTCTTTCTTTACAAATTGGCAATGTTTCAATGACGGCTTGAACGCATTCTTTTATAGAAATATTATTTGCTATCATTGTAGATAGCATTTTACTAGTAAGTATCGATAAAATATTAGCTTTAACGCCACTTCCTAGACCATCAGATAATACAATGACTTTAGAGCCATCCATACTTTCTACAATTTGGACATTATCACCACATAATTCTTCCCCAAAATGATTAACTGATAAATAAGCAATTTCTGTAACTAAATTATTCATCATCGTGATCTATTGTCTCTTTCAACGAAAGTAATGCTATTTTTGTCTCGGCTGCTGATTCACCAAGTAAAGAGGCAATTTCTTGAACAGAACGCATATTCTTTTCAATTACTTCATTAGCAATCTTTAATGTCTTTTTAGCATTTTCATTACGCTTTTGCTTTTCAATTTCTTCATTTGTAATATCTTTAATAGATACGATAATAATGTGGTATTTATCATCATAAGTTATAGCTTTTTCAATGTATTTATCATAACTTGATAAATATTCTTTTTTATATAAAGGAAATTTTTCTCCTCCTAATGCTTTAGCAAAATCTGTTGGATCTAAAATAGTTGAAACAGAGCTTTTAATAATATCATCAGGATTCGATATTCCAATTATTGAACATAGTTTTTTGTTTGCAAGTTGAATGTTTAAGTTTTCATCTAGTACTAGATAACCAACATTTGATTGGCTAACAATATTATTAGAAAATGATTGAGCTTTTTCCATTAAATAAGGTAAACACATTTCTTTTGTGGCTCTTTTTAATAATACAGCTATAGCTTTTTTTCTACATGTTTCATAACCGCATGAACCACAATTTAATTCATTTTCTTTATTAGATTTTCCAATACTATCTAAAACACTTTGAATAGCACTTTCAGAAGGCGTTGCAAATTGTGTATTGTAGATTGGCATATAATTATGTTCAATATCCACATTTTCGTTTATGTCAAAATCTTCTTTGCCTGCAGCAGATACAATTTCAATATCTTTAGCAATGATTGAATCACTTTCTTTCATTAATGGTCCATTTACACAAGAACCATGGCAAGAACTCATTTCAATAAAACAATTATGAATACGTCCTTCAATTACATCTTTTAAAACAGCTTCACATTCTTCTACGCCATCAATAGCAAGATAAGTATACTTGCTACTTTTTTTAGCCATTGTTTTTAAAATTCCACCTGTAATTGGGAATAATCGAGCTTTAGATTTTTCCACTTTAACTTTTTCTTTATTTAATTTTTCAATTACTATATCTTCTTGAATTAACATTTTATCTAATTCTTCGAAAGTTAAAACCGCATCGATATAATCGTGGAACTTATCGCCTTCATCTTTTTTAGCAATACAAGGGCCTATGAAAACAACTTTAGCATTATCTATTCTTTCTTTAATATCTTTTCCATGGCTTACCATTGGTGAATAGACATGTGCTAAATATTTTAAAGCTTCTTTATAATGTTTTTGAATTAATAAGTTTATAGAATGGCAACAAGAAGAAATAACAATATCTTCTTGTCCTTTTTCTAAAATTTTATCATATTGTTTTTTTACAATTGTTGCACCTACGGCAGTTTCTTCTACATCATAAAAGCCAAGTTTTAATAATGCTTCTTTTACATTAGCAAAACTTGTATGAAAATATGAAATAAAAGAAGGTGCTAAAGAAACAATTACTTTTTGGTTAGTTAACATTTCTTTAACAACATGAATGTCATCTCTAATTATTTTCAATTCTTGTGGACATACTAAATGACATTTTCCACATAAGATACATTCTTCTTGGATAATTTCGGCTTTATTATCTTTAAAAGAAATTGCTTTAATTGGGCAATGTCTAATGCATTTATAGCAGTTTTTACAATTGCTTGTCTTAGAGATTAAACAATAATCCATTCTATCACCTATTTCTTTAATACATATTTTTGGAATACTTCGTTGAAGTTTTCTTTTGTTACCCCTGTAATTATTTCATTGTCAACTTTAATAGTAACTCCAGAAGAGGCACACTTTCCTAAACAGAAAGTGCCTCTTAAAGTTACAGTGTCTTCTAAATTATTATCTTTAACAGCAGCTTTGAATAGATTTATCACATCATAACTGCCTTTTAAATGGCATGAGCTACCAACGCAAATTAGTACTTCCATTATTCTTTACCATAATATGCTCTTGTAAGAATATCTTTCATATCTTCAACTAGAGGAACTCTAGGGTTGCATGGTGAACATTGATCTTCATATGCAAGATATGCAACACGGTCGATATGTTTGAAGAAGTTATCCTCTTCAATGCCTGTATCTTTAAATGCTACTGGTAAATTGATCTCCTTTGCAAGGTCAGTTACAGCTTTTGCAAGAGCTGCTACTGCAAGTTCTGGAGTTGAATGTTCAAGACCTAATAACTTAGCAATATCTTGGTATTTCTTATCAGCGCAATAATGATTATATTTTGGCCATACAGATAATTTTGTTGGAACTTGTCCATTATATTTAATTACATATGGTAATAAAATTGAACAAGCAAGACCATGAACTGTATGGAATTCTGCACCAATTTTATGAGCCATTGAGTGAGTCATACCTAAGAAAGCATTAGCAAAGGCCATACCAGCAATTGTAGCTGCATTATGGATTTTTTCTCTTGCTTCAAGATCATTTGCTCCGTTTTTAACTGCACGTGGTAAATATTCAAATACTAATTGAATTGCTTTTAAAGCAAGACCATCAGTATAATCACTAGCCATTACACTTACATAAGCTTCGATAGCATGAGTTAATACATCCATACCAGTCATTGCAGTACTTCTTGGAGGAAGATGAGTTGTGAATTCTGGGTCAACAATAGCAATTGTTGGAGTTAATGAATAGTCAGTTAATGGATATTTTTTATTATTTTTCTTATCAGAAATAACAGCAAATGGAGTTACTTCACTTCCTGTACCTGAAGTTGTTGGGATACAAATTAAGTGAGATTTCTTACCAAGTTCTGGATATTTGAAAGCTCTCTTTCTGATATCCATGAATTTTTGTTTTAAATCATCAAAATTAACTTCTGGATGTTCATAGAATAACCACATACCTTTAGCTGCATCCATTACTGATCCTCCACCTAAGGCAATAATTGAATCTGGTTTAAATATTTCCATCATCTTAGTGCCTTTGATTACTGTTTCAATATCTGGATCGGGTTCAACATCACAGAATAATTGGATTGTTACTTTATTTCTTCTTTCATTTAATTGAGAAGTAATTTTATCTAAGAAACCAAATTCAACCATTGAACTATCAGTTACGATAAATACTCTTGATAAGTTTTTACATGATTTTAAATATTGAATTGAATTTCTTTCAAAATAAATTTTTGAAGGAACTTTAAACCATTGCATAGTATTTCTTCTTTTACCAACTTTCTTAATATTTAATAGATTAATAGCACTAACGTTGTTACCAATTGAGTTATGACCATAACTACCACAACCTAATGTTAATGATGGAAGGAATGAGTTATAAACATTACCAATTCCACCAAATGTTGATGGTGAGTTCCAAATAATTCTCATAGCTTTGCAATTTTCACCATAAGCATCAGCCATAGATTGTTCTTTACAGTGAATAGCAGCTGAGTGACCAAGTCCATTAAATGAAACCATTTCTTCAGCTCTCTTGAAACCTTCAACATCATCTTTTACTTTAAATACAGCTAGAACTGGAGATAGTTTTTCACGGCTAATTGGTTCTTTTGGACCAACTTCTTTACATTCTACTAAAATAATAGATGTATCTTCTGGAATATCAAATCCAGCTTGTTTTGCAATCCAATGTGCTGATTGGCCAACGATATTTGGATTTAATTTACCATTTTCTGCGCCTTCATCACCAGATGCAAAGCCAAACATATATCTTGATAGTTTTACTTTTTCTTCTTTATTTACAACATAAGCTTTAAATCTCTTGAATAATTTTAAAGATTCATCATAAATATCTTTATCAATAATTACAGCTTGTTCAGAAGCACAAATCATACCATTATCAAATGATTTTGATAAAACAATATCATTTACTGCTTGTTCAACATTACATGATTTATTCATATATGCAGGAACATTACCAGCACCTACACCCATTGCAGGTTTTCCACAACTATATGCTGCACGAACCATGGCATTACCACCAGTAGCTAAGATTGATGATACACCTGGGTGATTCATTAAAGCAGTTGTTGCATCCATACTTGGATGTTCAACCCATTGAATACAATTCTTTGGAGCACCAGCAGCTATGGCAGCATCACGCATAACGATAGCAGCTTGTTTTGAACATTGTTGAGCACTTGGATGGAATGCAAAGATAATTGGGTTTCTTGTTTTTAAAGAAATTAAACATTTGAAAATTACTGTTGAAGTTGGGTTAGTAACTGGAGTAATACCAGCAAGTACGCCAATTGGATCAGCAATTTCAGTAATACCTGTTATTGGATCTTCACTAATAATTCCAACTGTTTTTAAATGTCTCATATTATTTTGAACATATTCGCAAGCGAATAAGTTCTTTGTTGCTTTATCTTCAAATACACCACGTTTTGTTTCTTCAATTGCAGCTTTAGCAAGAGTACCATGATGATCAAGACCAGCAACGCAACATTTAGCAACGATGTAGTCGATTTGTTCTTGGTCTAAAGTTAAAAATTCATCTAAAGCAACTAAGGCTTTTTTTACTAATGAATCAACTTCTTCAAGAGCTTGTGTGTTTTGTTTTACTTCTTCCATAAATTATTTCTCCTTTAAATAATCATTTCTCTAATTTGTTTTTTAACTTATGTGATAATTTTGCAAGGGATGAAGCCAAATTAACATTTTCAACAACTATTTTACTGCTTACATCTAAATGTGTTGGAGCAAAATTCCAAATAGCTTTTATACCTGATTTTACAAGTATATCACTAATATCATTTGCCACATTTGCAGGAACGGTTAGAATTGCAATTTTAACTTTTAATCTTTCAATTAAGTTTTCCAACTTATTAATTGAAAAGATTTTTTTTCCATTAATAGATGTTCCTATTAACTCTGGATTGATATCGAACCCGGCTAAGATGTTTAAACCAAAAGAGGCAAAACCATCATATTTTAAAAATGCCGATCCCAAACTACCAACACCTACGATGATTGCATCGTTTACATTGCAATAGCCAAGAAAGTTATCAAGGTCTTTGATTAAATCATCAATTAACCTGCCAACTTTAGGCTTACCTGAAGTAGTAGCTATTGATTGAAGATCCTTTTTTACAAGTTCTTCATTTAATTGGAGTTTTTTTGCTATATTACTTGCTGTAATATACACTTCTCCGTTATCTTTTTGAACATGTAGATATTTAAGATAAATAGGATACCGTTCTAATTGATTTTGTGAGAAAGATTTCATGTTATCCCTCCAATAGGTATTTTTTTACCGATTAAATAATAACTCATTAAAGTACCTATGTCAAACATAAAAATCATGTTTTTTAATGTAAGCGCTTTAAACTTTTTCAAACAACTTTTAAATACATTTTAATTATATTAAACAAGCACTCATTTAGTAAACACTAACTAATAAATATTATTATTGCTTTTCTTAAAAAAATGTCTAATAATGTATATTGAAAGAAGGAATAAACCATGAAACAATATATAATCAAAGTTGAAGGAATGCGTTGTGGCATGTGTGAATCTCATGTCAATAATGTAGTAAGAAAAATAAATGGAGTTTTAAAAGTAAAATCTTCACATAGCAAAATGCAAACTGAAGTTATTTGTGAAGATAATGTATCTTTTGATAGTATAAAAGAAAATATCACTCAAGAAGGATATACTGTTCAAGGCTTTCAAGAAAATAAAGTTGAAAAAGGGTTGTTTGGCTATAAAGTTAAGTAATAGCCAACTACTCTTTTTATTTTATTTAAAAAAATATTGAAATTTTACTAATTGTGAATTAAAATATGCCGTTGTAAATAAAACATTCTTAAATCAATGTTTAAGTATTGATATAAGAAAAAAGCATTCCTTACCACAGGAGGGTAAAAGATGATTAATAGATATTCACGTACTGAAATGAATCAAATATGGAGTGATCAAAATAAATTTGAAAACTTTTTAAAGGTTGAACTTGCTGCGACAAAAGCCTTTGTTAATGCTGGTGTTGTTCCTAATGATGACTATTTAAAAATAAAAGAAAATGCCAAGATTAATTTAGAAAGGCTTTATGAACTTGAAAGTGAAACAAAGCATGACGTTATTGCTTTTACTAGAATGATAGATGAATCATTAGGTAAAGAAAAAAAATGGATTCACTATGGACTTACATCTACTGATGTTGTGGATAGTGCTAATGGATTGACTTTAAAACAAGCTAATAAAATTCTTACAAACGATTTAAATATTTTTCTAGATACTTTAAAAAAGAAAGCTTTACAATATGAAAATGTACCAATTATGGGAAGAACACATGGAATGCATGCAGAAATAACTTCTTTTGGCTTAAAATATGCTTTATGGTATGATGAATTATTTAGAGACATTGAAAGATTTAAAATTGCATGTAAAGATGTTGAAGCTTGTAAATTAAGTGGCGCTGTTGGAAATTATATCACTACATCTATAGATATTGAACAAGATGTTAGTAACATTTTAGGATTAAATAGAGCTAAAATATCCACTCAAGTATTATCACGTGATCGTCATGCCAATTATATATTTTCTCTAGCTTTAATTGCTTCATTACTAGAAAAAATAGCCACTGAAATAAGACTACTTTCTAAGCAAGAAATTCATGAAGTTGAAGAAGGGTTTACTAAAGGTCAAAAAGGATCATCAGCTATGCCTCATAAAAGGAATCCTATTGGTTGTGAAAACATTTGTGGATGCGCTAGAGTTATGAAATCTTATGTTAGTGTTGCTTTAGAAAACAATATTTTATGGGACGAAAGAGATATTTCTCATAGTAGCGCTGAAAGAATTATTTTTACTGATGCAACAACTTTACTTGATTATATGCTTAATCGATTTAACAAAATAGTTGATAATCTAGTAGTTTTTGAAGATAAGATGTTAGCAAATATTAATTTATTAAATGGAGTTATCTTTTCAGGAGCCGTTTTAAATAAATTAGTTGAAAAAGGTTATGTAAGAGAAAATGCTTATGATACTATTCAAAAATTAGCCTTTATTTCTTTAAACGAAAAAATATCATTTAAAAAACTTATATTAGATAATAACCTTTTAAATGAAAAAGAAGCAGAAGAAATATTTGCTATTAACCGCTATTTAAAAAATGTTAACGCTATTTATAAAAGCGTAGGTATAAAGGAGAATTAACATGAAAAAAGGTAAAAGTGTTGTTGTTATTGGTGCATGTTGGGGTGATGAAGGTAAAGGGAAAATTACTAATTACCTTGCAGAACAAGCAGATGTTGTAGTCCGTTATGGCGGTGGCGATAATGCTGGCCATACTATTATTTTTAATAATAAAACATTTAAACTTCATATGGTTCCTTCAGGAATTTTCAAAGAAGAAACCATTAATATTTTAGGAAATGGTTGTGTTGTTAACCCTATTTCTTTAGTTGAAGAATTAGATATGATTAAAAAAGAAGGTTACCCTTGCAACAATTTATATATATCTGATCGTGCTAATGTAATATTTGAATATCATAAAATAATTGATAGTTTACTTGAAGAAAATTCTAGTCTTAGAAAGATTGGCACTACCAAAAAAGGTATAGGACCTGCTTATAGTGATAAAGTTTCTCGTATAGGAATTAGAATGTGTGATTTTGTAAGTCATGATTTTAAAGAAATTTACAAAGATGCTTTAAAATTTAAAAATGAAGAAATCATTCGTCTTGGTGGAAAACCTATTGATTTTGAAACTTCTTATAATAAATATCAAGAAATAGCTAAGGCAATTAAACCAATGGTTGTTGATACTATTTCCTTAATTAATAATTGTTATAATGAAGGTAAAAAAGTTTTATTCGAAGGTGCACAAGGAACTTTACTTGATATTGATTTTGGCACTTATCCATATGTTACATCAAGTAATCCATCTGCTGGAGGTGTTGCTACTGGTTCAGGCCTTGGACCTACCAAAATAGATGAAATAATTGGTATAACGAAAGCCTACACTACAAGAGTTGGAAAAGGACCTTTCCCTACAGAAATGAATGATAATCTTACTCTTGCTCAAGAAATTAGAGATAAAGCTAACGAATATGGTGCTACAACTAAAAGGCCAAGAAGAATTGGCTGGTATGATGCTGTAATTATGAAGTATTCTTGTAATGTAAATGGAATTACTGGTCTTTCTTTAATGTTACTTGATATCTTATCTGGTTTAGATAAAATTAAAATTTGTGATTATTATCTATTAAATGGTCAAAAAGTTTATGCTCCATGTGCTAGGCTTGAAGACTTTGCAAATTGCATTCCTCATTATATTGAACTTGATGGTTGGAAAGAAGATATTACAAATGTAAAAAAATATGAAGATCTTCCTATAAATTGTCAAAAATATATTGAAACCATTGAAAAATTATTAAATGTTCCTGTAGTTATTGTTTCAGTTGGCCATGATAAATACCAAACCATTGTAAGAAAAAATATTTTTTAAAATAAATATTAAAAGAGAAGATTAACTTCTCTTTTTTTGTTATAAAATAACTTCTCAACTTTAATTTACTAAAAAATATTATTTGACATACTTTTAAGATAATTTTATAATTAAATGTGGATTTATTATTTTATTAGGTGGGGATTTTTTATGAAAAAGCATAAATTAATTTTTATCATTTTCATCTATTTGTTTTTACTTTGTTCTTGCTCTAAAAGCAACTTAGTAAAACTAACTACAGATACCAATGAGTTTTCTTGGTATTTAATGGGTGACAATCAATTAATTTATAATGATAATACAATTAATAATTCTTATAAGCCTACTTCATATAATAAGCTTTCTTTAACATCCATTAATTCTTTAAATAATTACCTTTTTACTTCTATAGATGAAGATATTGTTATATATACTTATTATATTTCTAATATTTGTTTAGGAACTATTGATTCTAAATGGGATACTTTAGGATTAATAAATTCTAAAGAATATATTTTCAATGGTTCTTACGTCATTAAACTATATAGTTATTCTTTTAATTTATCTACTAACAAATGGATTAAAAATCAAGTGTTATGTGATTTTAAAACCACAAATGTTCAATCATTAACACCTGACACTTTATTTGTTCCTAGTAATGATGACAATTATGAAGATGTTATATGTATAGATGGTTCAGGTATTTATGATTTATATTTGGTAAAATTTGTAAACAATTATCAATATGATTATGGTATTGCTCTTTTTAAAAATGAAAATACAGAGGGAATAAATCCATTAGAGAATAATTATAATGTTATAAGTAATGACAATCTTAATATTATTTTAAACAATCAAAGAATACCTTTAGAAAAAGTAGATAAAAACGTTTTCAAAAGGACTATATATTTAAATTATAATGATGTTTTTACTATCAATAATTATAAAGAAACCATTCATTTTGAAAATATAAATTTTGATAGTTCTTATTTTTCCATTAATGTTTTTTTGCAAATTAGAGTTAAAAGTAAAGGATACTTTTGTATAACTATCAATAAAAATAAAACTTATAATATTGATATTAACTTATCTACTTATTGTCTTATTAGTTCTTTCTCTGAATGGAAAGATACTCATAATTTACTTAACAAAGAAAATGATTTTATGTATTCAATTGAGATATTTTTACATCAAGGCGATGAAATCAGAATAATTGTGGATGAAAACTACAATCTTACTTTAGGAATAGATGATAAAGGAAATAATTTAAAAATAAATTTAACAGGTAATTATCGTATCATTTTTAATGTAGACACCTTAACTTTAAGTGCTACTTTAATATAATCATTTTTCTTTTCTTTTTAAAATTTTTTCGAGTAAAATAACAAACAAATACATAAAAAATGTTAGAATAGCTAAAACTAATATTCCCATCATTACTAAATCCATTTTAAATACTTGGCCTCCGTAAACAACTATATAGCCTATTCCAAACCTAGAGACTAAAAATTCACCAACTATTACTCCAACCCAAGTAAGACCAATATTTATTTTTAAAATACTTATTAAATTTAAAATATTAGATGGTAAAACTAATTTGAAGAAAATTTGTAATCTTGAAGCGTTAAATGTTTTTAACATTTTAACTTTTTCTTCATCAACTGAATTAAAAAAGTTATGAGCAGAAATAATTGTCATAATCACTGATAAGGAAATAGCAACAGTAATAATTCCTTTCATACCAGTTCCTGCCCAAACAATTAAAATAGGAGCCAACGCTGTTTTAGGTAAAGCATTTAATATAACTAAAAAAGGATCAAATATTTTATATAGTGTTTTAAAAAGATATAATATTATGGCACAAATTATTCCAATAGCTGTTCCTATTATTAAACCTATTAAGGTTTCTATTAAAGAATAGCGAATATGAATAAATATTTCTTTACTTTTTATATTTTCAATTAATAGTTTAATAATTTTAGAAGGACTTGAAAATAAAAAACTATTAATTATGTTATATCTTGCTAATAATTCCCAAATAAGTAAAAAAGAAATGGCAACAATTAGTTGAATTCCTATAATTTTAGCTTTTTCTTTTTTTATTTTTTTTCTAAATTCTTTACATTTATCCATGATATCCCTCCTGAACATTATTAGTTAATTCATTCCATATTAAGGAAAAAAGTTCTTGAAATTTAGGAGAATTTCTAGCTTTTAATGGTGTTTTATTTTCAATGTTTAAATTAATAGGAAAGCATTTTTTTATAGTGCTTGGCCTTGAAGATAAAACATACACTTTATCAGCTAAAGCTATAGCTTCTGTTATATCATGAGTTACAAGAATAGTAGTTTTATTTTCTTTTTTAATCATATTATAAATATCTTCTTGAACAATTATTTTCGATTGATAATCCAAAGATGAAAATGGCTCATCAAGAAGTAAAATATCGGGATTTAAAAGTAATGTTCTTATTAAAGCAATTCTTTGTTTCATTCCTCCTGATAATTCTGATGGATAATAATTTTTAAATGATAAAAGGCCATATTTATCTAATAAATTGTCGATTTTCTTTTCATCTATTGGTAAATGGTTTATTTCCAGTCCTAAAGTAAGATTTTTATAAACATTTCTCCAAGAAAATAAATTATCATGTTGAAACATATAACCTATTGTTCCATTTATTTCTATTTTTCCAGAATCTTGTTTTATAAGTTTACTTATCAAATTTAAAATTGTGGATTTACCACATCCTGAAGGGCCAACAATAGCCACTATTTCACCTTTATCTACCATAAAAGATAAGTCTTTTAAAACATCTGTGACTTCTTCTTTACTATAAAAAGATTTGTAAACATGAGAAAAATCAATTAACATATTATCACCATC
>CAKPXW010000036.1 GCA_934202505.1 uncultured Bacilli bacterium
TTCTACTATATAATCTTTAAAATCATTTTTATAAATTACATTTCCATTATAATAAAATACTTGATGAATTAAATTAACAAAAGTTGAAGATGTATTTATATAATTATAATATTTATCTTCGTTTTTAATAAGACTTTCCTTAGTAGTTTGTTTATAATTTGCCAAAAGCACTTTCGAGGTTACAATATTTGTAGATTCTTTTTTAAATGTTCTAATATGTTTTAATTTCCATAAGCAATAAAAGACAACATCTTTTGGACTATTTTCATTTGGCATTTTGCCATTGATTTCAAGAATAAAATCATCATATAAATTTTCGTCTATTATTGTAAGATTACTATCAGTTATAGTTTCACTTTGGCTTATATTATTAAATGCATTTTCACTTGTTTGGATGCTTTTGTTACAACCAGTTAATGTGCATATAGCGGTAAATATTAAATTAGTAAAACAATAATGTTTTTTCATATGTTAATCATTAAATAAAAAATAGCTTTCGCTATTTTTATTTATAATTTTCCATTGATTTCATTACTGCTTTAATTTGTGATTCACTTGGTTTTCTACCCATTTGCATATACATTGCACGAATCATTTTTTCATTAATTGGTGGATTTTTCTTTAATTGTTTTTGAAAAACCTTTCTTGAAATTACAAATCCTAAAATGCCACCAATAATTAAACCAAGTATAATATAGCCGATTAATCCAAATAAATTTATATTCCATGCAGGAATAGCAAATACTAACATAACACTTTCCTCCTTATGTTCTATAATATAATACAATATTTTCTTTTTTTTAACAAGAATTAATAATAATTAGCTGAAATTTATCTAAATATTTTTTGTGTATTTCTAGCATTAATTATTTAGATATTATATAATTATTTCGAAAGGATGCTGCTTGATATGAAAAAAATAATAAAAATTTTTTTATCCATATTTATAGTTTTTGTTACTTCATCTTGCTCTTTTGTTGATAAAATCATTGGTAATTCAAATAGTCATGAAGAAATTGATTCTAAAACAAAAGAATCTATATTCAACATCAGCATCGATTATAATGATTCCCAATATCCTAATTCAATAAAACTTTTAAACAAAGCTTTTAATAAAGAAGAAAATAACAATCTTTCTTTTGATTTTGATAAAACAAACTTTGATAATAAAGATAATTCATATTTATATGATGTAACTAAAAATGTTAAATCATTACCTTATAATAATTATACTACCCCAAGTGTTGGTAATATTCGAGCGTTAGTAATTCCTGTTCAATTCATTGATGCTAAGGCTAAAGAAATAAATGATAAAGATGTAGTACTAGATAGTAAGTATTATAGTGTTTCTGATTATTATTATCAGTCTTCCTATGGTAAATTAAATATGAAATTTGATATTATGAATTGGTTTACTTGTGAAAAAGAATCTAATTACTATAAAAATTATCGTCGTAAAAATAGTAACGAAGACACAGATGGTGTTGATTTAATTATTAATGAAGCATTAGCCTATCTTTCAAATAAAATCGACTTATCAATTTATGATGAAAATAATGATGGTATAATTGATGCCTTATATCTTATATACTCTAAAAATTATAATCCAAATGATGATTTTTGGTGGGCATATCAATATTATGATAGTGAAAATAAAAAATATGATAACAAAAGTCCATATAGTTATATCTTTGCAAGTTTTAATTTCCTATTTGAAAATGATTCTTTATGTAACCCTACTACTTATATTCATGAAACTGGCCATCTTTTAGGTCTTGAAGATTATTATGATTACGATACATCTATTGGTACAGGCTGCAATACTGGTGGAATGGGTGGAGCCGATATGATGGATACAAACATTGGTGACCATAACACTTTTTCAAAACTACTAACTGGATGGATTAATAATCCTTTAATAATTGATACCTCATCTTCTATTACAATTGATTTAAAACCATCAGTTTTATCTGATCAATGTATAATTCTTACAAATTCATTTGATCCTAAAAAAGGTATTTTTCAAGAATATTTTATCATTGAATATTATGTAAATAAAGGTATTAATTCCAAAATGGGAATTTACAAATTTAATGGGATTAGAATTTTACATATTAATGCAACCTTAAAATCTAACATTTCTAATGGCTATACCTATGAATACTTTGCTTATGATAATTCTTATACTAGTTATAATTTAATTGATATAATTATTGATAGCCAAGGAAATAGTTATTCTAAAACAAACTCTTCATATACTTTATATACTAGTAATGACTTATTTATAAAAGAGGAATCTTTACTTAATGCCTACTATAATGGCTATAGAAAAACTTTATTAGGATATGAAGGTAAAAAATTAAATTACTCTATTTACGTAGAAAATTTAACCGATGAATATGCCACAATAAAGATTTCTAAAAAATAATATATTTCATAGATTATTATCAATATTAGGTATAATCTTTTAGAAAAAGAAGATGCAGTTTTCTACATCTTCTTTTATTTTATTTATTTATTAATGATTTAACATTATTAACAACATTTTCAACATTAAATTTATAAAGTTCTAAAACTTGAGAAGCAGGTCCTGAAGAACCAAATGTTTCAATTGACATTACTTTGTTAGCATATTTATACCATAAATCACCTTTTCCCATTTCAACTGCTAATACTTTATTGCATGAAGAAGGAATTACAGATTCTTTATATCCAGTCTTTTGCAAATCATATAAATATGTTGATGGCATTGAAACAATACGTACATCTATACCTTCTTCAGCTAAAACTTTTTTAGCTTCTACAGCAAGATTTACTTCACTACCAGTAGCTACAATAATTGCATCAAGATTTTCTTTTTCATAACTTAAAACATAGCCACCTTTATGAACTTTATTTTTTGAACAACCGCGAACAGTTGTTAAATTTTGTCTTGATAGAATGATAGCAGTTGGTGTTGTTTTAGAAGAAAGTGCTACTTCATAAGCTCCTACTGTTTCATTGGCATCACATGGACGAATTAAATTAAAATTAGGGATTAATCTAAGTGATGACATTTGTTCAATTGGTTGATGTGTAGGGCCATCTTCTCCTACTGCAATTGAATCATGAGAGAATAAATAAGTAACTGGAAGTTCCATTAAAGATGCCATTCTTAAAGCAGCTTTGCAATAATCAGAAAATACTAAGAAACATCCAACATAAGGTTTTATTCCTCCATGTGCTGCCATACCATTTGCTATTGCACACATTGCGAATTCACGAATTCCAAAGTTTATATTTTGTCCTGCATAGTTATCTTTAGTAAATGTTGTTTTATTTTTTAATGCTGTTTTTACAGAGCCTGCAACATCGGCACTACCACCAAATAAGTTATTATAATGATCAGAAATAATATTTAATACATCTCCTGATACATTTCTTGTAGCATTCTTATATCCTTCAATATAATTTGGAAGATATTCCTTAACAGCCGATAAGGCATCTAAATTCAATAATTCTTCATAATCTTTACGAGCATTTTCATCAAGACGATCAACATTTTTATTAAATTCCATATAAGCTTTTAAACCACGAGCTACATATGTATTACGATAATCTTCTAAGACTTCACTAGGCACATAAAATTCTTCATGATCCCAACCATAGAACATCTTAGCTTTTTGAGCTCCTTCTTTTCCAAGAGGAGAACCATGAACAGCACATGTACCTTGTTTTTCACTACCATAACCGATTACTGTTTTAACAATAATTAAATTAGGTTTAGTAGAATGATCTTTACATTCTTGAATAGCTTTATCAATTGCCCCTACATCATTACCATCAGCAACTTCTAAAACATTCCAGCCCATTGCTTCAATTTTCTTTTTAGTATCATCAATTGATGACTGAGCAAGAGGACCATCTAAAGTAACATCATTGTTATCATAACAAATGATTAATTTATTTAAAGCATATTGTCCAGCAATAGCCATTGCTTCTAAAGCTACACCTTCTTCTAAATCACCATCGCCACATAATACGTATGTATAGTGAGATAATACATCTTCAAGATGTGGGTATAAAGCACATAAATGTCTTTCAGCCATAGCCATACCAACAGAATTGGCAACACCTTGTCCTAAAGGTCCTGTTGAAACATCAACGCCATCAGTTAGTCCATATTCTGGATGTCCTGGAGTTTTACTATTTAATTGACGGAATGATTTTAAATCATCAAGAGAAACATCATAACCTGTAAGATGTAACATTGCATATAATAATTCACTTACATGTCCTGAAGATAATACAAAGCGGTCTCTTTTAATCCATTTGCTATCAGCAGCAGTAGAAACAAGATGCCTTGAAAAAATTGTGTGCATTATTGGTGCACTACCAAGTGCCATTCCAGGATGACCAGAATTAGCTTTTTCAATTTCATCAATTGATAAACATCTAAGGGTTGTTATACAAAGTTTGTCGTTCATATATTTTATCCTTCCTTTTCTTCCTTAACTACTTTTATACCTAACAAATCAAGTGATTCATCATCAACTTTTGATGGGCATTCATTCATCAAGTCAGCAGCTGATTGAATCTTAGGGAAAGCCACAACATCTTTAATGTTATTTGTATTGGCAAGAAGCATAGTGATTCTTTCAAGTCCAAAGCCAATTCCAAGATGTGGAGGTGTTCCATATTTTAAAGCTTCGACAAAGAAGCCAAATTTAACTTTAATATCATCATCTGTTAAACCTATTCTTTCAAATACTGCTTTTTGCATTTTTTGATCATAGATTCTTCTTGAGCCTGATGCTAATTCATAACCATTTAAAACACAATCATAAGCATCAGAACGAACTTTTAATGGCTCATCTTGAATATATTTTTCATCTTCTTTATTATAAGCTGTAAATGGATGATGCATTGCTTGCAATTTTCCATCATCTGTATATTCATACATTGGGAATTCTGTAATCCATAAGAATTTATATTCATTTGGATTAGCAAGATTTAATTTTTTAGCTACAGCAATACGAACTTGACCTAAAGCAGTTACTGTAGTAAGCCATTTATCATCTGCTACAAATAAGATTAAATCTCCATTTTCATAGTGCAATAATTCTTTTAATGCCTCTGAATTTTCAATTAATTTAGCACTTGCTCCTTCTAAAGAATCGTTATTTACTTTTGCCCAACATAGACCATGAGCCTTAAATAATTTTGCTACTTCAGCAAGAGCATCAATTTCTTTTCTCGTATATGACATAGCTGCATTTTTAGCAACTATTGCTTTTACAACTTTTCCTTTTAAGAAATCAAATTGAGAATTTTCAAATAAAGAAGAGATATCAACAAGTGGCATATCATAACGTAAATCAGGTTTATCAGATCCATACTTGTCCATGGCTGTATTCCAAGTCATTCTTTCAAAAGGTTTTAAATCAATATTTTTTATTTCTTTCCAAACCTTTTTAAACATACCTTCTACAATTTCAAATAAATCTTCAATTTCCATAAAAGAAACTTCAATATCTATTTGTGTAAATTCAGGTTGTCTATCAGCTCTTAAATCTTCATCTCTAAAGCATCTAGCTATTTGATAATATCTTTCAAGCCCTGATATCATTAATAATTGTTTGAAAATTTGTGGAGATTGTGGTAAAGCATAAAATTTACCATTATGTATACGTGAAGGAACTAAATAATCTCTTGCTCCTTCTGGAGTTGCTTTGCCAAGAATTGGTGTTTCGACTTCTGTAAAATCAAGATTATCTAAATATTCTCTTACACTTCTTGTAATATTATGTCTTAATTTTAATGTGTCTTGCATTGATTTACGTCTTAAATCTAAATATCTATATTTTAATCTTACTGCTTCACTTGCATCATCATCATCGCTAATGATAATTGGTGGAACTTCAGATTCATTGATAATTTGTAAAGTATCTACATCAATTTCAATTTCTCCAGTAGGAATATTTAAATTTTTAGAACTTCTTTCAATAACTTTTCCTTTAGCATATATTACATATTCTGATTTAATTAAACTTGCTACATCTACAACTTTACTACAATTTAATTGCGTAATACCATGTTTATCACGAATATCAATAAAAACTAATGATCCAAGGTTTCTTTTTTTAGAGCACCAGCCTTTAAGTTCAACAGTTTTTCCAACATCTGCAAGTCTTAATTCTCCACAATCATGACTTCTATTCTTACAAAATTTATCCATTTGTTTTACCATCCTTTAATAATTCCTCAAGAGTAATATAAGTTTGTTCTTGGGTATTCAAATCTTTAATTTTTAATTTATTTTCTTTTAATTCATCTTCGCCAATCATTATTGCTTTAGAAAAATGATTTTTTGAAGCGTATTTAAACATACTTCCCACTGATTTTTTACTATTTTCTACTACAACAACATAATTCTTTTCTCTTAATTTTTTAGCTATAGAACTTGCCATTGTGGTAGCTTCTTCCATAAAAGGCATAATATAATAATCAACTTTATTTTCATAAGTATCTACGCAATATAATTCTTTTAAGTATAAAGCTATTCTATTTATTCCTACTGCAAATCCAACACAATTTAAATCAGGTCCCCCAAGTTCTTTTACAAGGTTGGAATATCTTCCACCCCCACCTATTGTTAATACTTTTCCATCTTTTAAAGTTATATCAACTTCGAAGATTAAACCAGTATAATAATCAAGCCCTCTTACAAGATATGGATCTTCTTTATAAGGAATATCATTATCTTTTAATATTTCTTTTATTTTAGTAAATTCATTTTTATTTTTTTCATCTAATGAATCTTGTGTTTGAGGAATTTTTAAAGTTTGTAAATATTCTTTATCAATTTTGCAATCTAATATTCTAAGTGGATTGTTATTAAATCTTTTTTGGCAATCTTCACATAAAGATGCAATGTGTGGTTTAAAAAATTCTTTAACACTATCACGATAATTATTTCTACAAGTTAAATCTCCAAAAGTATTAATTCTAATAGTATAGTCATTAATATTTAATTCTTTTAATAAAGAACTTATAAATAATATTAATTCACAATCATCAAGATAAGAATTTGAGCCAACTATTTCAACTCCAAATTGGCTAAATTCACGATATCTACCAACTTGTGGCCTTTCATATCTAAAAAATGATCCAGAATAATAATATTTTACTGGTAAATCATTTATAGCATATAATTTATTTTCAATTATTGCTCTTATAACTCCGGCTGTTCCTTCAGGACGTAAAGTAATTTCTCTATCACCCTTATCCTTAAAAGTATACATTTCTTTTGTAACAATATCACTAGTCTCTCCAGTACTTCTTGCAAAAAGAGATGTTTGTTCAAATGTTGGTGTATAAATTGGTTTATAATTATACTTTTTAGCAACACCATTAGCTTTAGCAATAATATAGGAAAAGATTTGTGCATCAGCATCAAATAAATCAAGTGTCCCTCTAGGACGGATATAATTTCCCATTTATTTACCTCCTATTTATTTTTTCTTATAACTTCTATGACACCATTTATTTGTTTGATTTTACCTATCAAAATATTTAATGTGTCAATATTTTTTACATAAACAATACAACCCATAGTAGCAGTTTTATTTTCATAGTGTGATTTGGCTGTAATTGAATCTATTCTTATTTGTAAAGTTGAAATTAGTCCCATTAAGTCAATAACTAAGTTCCCACGATCATAACTTATAATTTCAAGTTTTACAGGATAAGTGGTATCTTCTTCTAAAACATCGGCCCATGTTGCTTCTATTAGTCTATCTTTTTCATTTTGAATATTAGGACATTCTATTCTATGAACTTTAATACCAGATCCTCTTGTAATATATCCTACAATTTTATCTCCAGGAATTGGATGACAACATACAGCAGTTTCAATTTTTATTCCTGAAGCACCTTTTATTAAAATATTTTCTTTATATTTTTTTTGTTTAAAACTAATCTTTTTCTTATTAAGTTCATCAACTCTTCCTTGTACATCTAAGTTTTTATCATATACTTGTACAAGTACTTGGGCAGGTGATATAGCTTTTTGTGCTATTTGAACATAAAGTTGATTTACACTTTTAACATCAAGTATTCTTAATACTTTTATTTGTTCAATATCATTAAAAGCTTTTATTTTATTGATTTTTCTTTCATCAATTGCATCTTCTAACATTTTATGGCCTTTTTTAACTAAGGCTTCTTCATCACTAGATTGCTTTAAATCTTGTTTCTTTAATAAATATTTTTTTATTTGATTTTTTGCAGTGTTAGTTTTTACAAAGCTTAACCAATCTTCACTTGGATAACTATTTTTATTAGTTTTTATTTCTACAATATCTCCTGATTTAAGTTCAGTTTGTAAAGGAACCATAACTTTATTAACTAAAGCTCCAACACAACTATTACCAACTGCACTATGAATTTTATAAGCAAAGTCTATTGGAGTAGATCCGGCTGGTAAATCAATTATTTTTCCTTTTGGCGATAATACATAAATGCTAGCTTCAAATATATCTTTTTGAATTTGTTTCATGTACTCAACATCAGAATTATCTTCATTTTCTTCATTTAATTTAATCAAGTCTCTTAACCAAGATAATTGCTTTTCTGAAAGTTCTTGGGCTTTAGAAATATTATCGCCAGTATTTTCTTTATAAATCCAATGGGCAGCAATACCACGTTCTGCAACATAATCCATTTCTTCAGTTCTAATTTGTATTTCAAACAAATCTCCAGAATCATCAAATACAGTTGTATGTAATGATTGATACATGTTAGATTTTGGCATAGCTATGTAATCTTTAAACCTTCCAGGAATTGGTTTATAAATTGTATGTATAATTCCTAAAATTTCATAGCATTGAAGTTTTGTCATAGTAACAATTCTTATTGCCTGTAAATCAAAAATTTGTTCAAATGGAGTGTGCTTAATATACATTTTTTTATAAACTGAATAAATATGTTTATTTCTACCAAATATTCTATAAGGCAAATTATTTTTATCAAGGTAGCCTTTTATATTATTAATAATGACCGCAATATTATCTTCTTTTTCTTTAAGTTTTTCTTCAACTAAAGATTCTACAATATTATATTCACGATTGTTTAAATAAAAAAGGCTTAAATTTTCAAGTTCATTTTTAATTTCACCCATACCTAAACGGTGAGCAAGTGGAGCATAAACATCTAAAGTTTCTTTTGAAACTCTTTGTTGTTTTTCTGGAGACATATATTGTAAAGTACGCATATTATGCAATCTATCACATAACTTAACAATAACCCCTCGTATATCTTTAGCCATAGCTAAAATCAATTTACGATGTGTTGAAGCACTAGTTTCTTCTCTTGAAACATCTGGTAATTGTTTTATTTTGGTCACCGCTTGAACAATATCTGCCACATCATCATTAAATGTAGTTTTTAATTCTTGATATGTTACCCCACAATCTTCCATTACATCATGAAGGAAACCTGCAGCTAATGTTGCTGGAGCAGATTGATAATAAGCAAGAATATATGTTACTGCTAAGCAATGATTAATATATGGTTCTCCACTTTTTCTAAATTGTCCTTGATGTTTTAATGATGCAAAATTAAAAGCACGAGTAACAAATTCAATGTCCTCAGGTTTACTAATATATAGTTTTATTTCATCTAAAACTTCTTGAAATGTTTGACCACCATGGCTACTTAATTTTGCATTTTCCATATTAATAGTGTAATAAACTCCTTACTTCATAATTATGTAATTTTTCTTTTCCTTTTAATTCGTCAAGTTCAATTAGGAAAGCACACATAACTACTGTTCCACCTAATTTTTCTATCATCTTTGCTGCAGCTTCAACTGTTCCACCTGTAGCAAGTAAATCATCAATAATCATTACTTTTTGACCTGGTTTTATAGCATCTTCATGAATGCATAATGTATTTGTTCCATATTCAAATGCATATTCATAATTTAAAGTTTTTCTTGGAAGTTTACCTGGTTTTCTAACAGGTACAAAACCTATACCTAAAGAAGCAGCAACTGGTGTTCCAAATAAAAATCCTCTAGCTTCAGGTCCCACAATAACATCTACATGAGCTTCTTTTGCAAATTCTACAAATCGATCAATTGTATATTTAAATGCTTTCCCATCTTGAAGTAATGGTGTCATATCTCTAAACATAATACCATCTATTGGAAAATTTGGAATTGTTGCAATATATTTTTTTAAATCCATAGTTTATACACCTACCTTTAACCAAATTATTATAACCCTTTTTCATATGCAATTTCTACTACTTTATTAATAATTAATAAAGAAAAAAGAAAAAGAGTGCCTTTATTGACACCCTTATTTCTTAAATTGATTAATTATTCTTCAATTTCGTATAAATCAAAATTGCTTACTTGCTCTACATTTGCATCTTCAATTTCATTGATCAATAAAACTTCATCTGCTTCTTGTTTTGCTTGAATGCTCTTTTGATTTGTTAGCAAAGGCACAAAAACTATGGCAGTCACTACTAATCTAATAAATGACATAAATGCTGTATGCTTTGCTAAATAATGAAATTTTGATGTATTTCTTTTCTTTAAGTTTACATATCTCATAGTTTTTCTCCTTTCTACAATTTAACAATGATCAGTCGTTTAATTGTTGCCTACTTAATTGCTATAATTTTTCAATGATACGTAATTTTGCGCTATGTGCACGATTGTTTGCTTCTAGTTCTTGCTCACTTGAAACTATAGGCTTATGATTAATTAATTTAAATTCTTGCTCACTTTCCTTCAAAGAAACCAATCCTTTTACATTATCGTTTTGATAGCATGCTTCTTTAAACATCGTTTTTACAATGCGATCTTCTAAAGAGTGAAATGTAATTATTGCACATCGTCCATGACTATTTAGCATAGATAATGCTTGACTAATTGCTTTTTTTAAAGCACCTAGTTCATCATTTACCTCAATTCTAATTGCTTGAAAAACTTGTTTTGCTGGATGCCCTTTGCTGTTTAATACTTTTGCAGGCAAAGCACTTTTTATAACATCTACTAACTCAAGTGTTGTTTCGATTGGTTTTTTCTTTCTTCTTTCCACTATCTTGGCCGAGATTTGTTTCGAGAATTTTTCTTCACCATATTCGAAAAAAATTTTTGTTAGTTGCTCTTTGCTATACATATTTACTACATAATAAGCATCTAATTCTTGGGTAATATCCATTCTCATATCCAGTCTTGCATCGACTTTATATGAAAATCCTCTTTCAGGAGTATCAAATTGATATGATGAAACCCCAATATCAAACAAAATCCCATCAACTTTTTCTACTCCAAGTTCGTGTAATTTTTCTTTCATTCTTGAAAAGTCGGAATGAATTATTTGAAAGTTGTTTCCAATTTTGCTAAGTCTTTTTTTGGCAACTTCAATTGCCACTTCATCCTTATCAAAGCCATAAAGCATACCTTTATTGTTTAATCTTTCTAAGATTCTACTTGCATGACCCGCGCCACCGAGTGTTGCATCGACATAAATTCCACCTTCGTGAATATTTAAGCTTTCAATTGATTCATTGAGTAAAACCGAAATGTGATTGAACTCTTTATTGCTTTGAATAGTTTCCATAACCTGTTAGTTGCTCCGCAATCTCTTCAAAATCTTCCTTACCACTTTCTAATTCCTTAAGCCATCTATCAGTTGCCCAAACTTCGATGACCGAGCCGACACCGACAATTGTGCATTCTTTAGATATGCCTGCATCCTTCATTAAGTAATCCGGAATCTTTACACGTCCACTTTTATCAAGTTCAACGTCACTAGCACTTCCTGTTAAAACACGTAAATGTTTTCTTACTGCCTGGCTAGTAATAGGCATGCTTAGTAGTTGATTTTGGTAGTTTTCCCATCCCGCTGCAGTGTAGATAGTTAGACACCCGTCAAATCCGAATGTTATAACTGCGCCTTCACCAAGTTTATCGCGGAATTTGGTAGGTAATACTAAACGACCTTTATCGTCAATGTTATGTTGAAATTGACCTTTAAACATCGTTCACACACCTCCCATTATCTCCCACTTTTTACCACCTTGCACCATTATTATACCATTAAGCACTTTTTTTGCAAGTGTTTTTATAAAAAAAAGTAAAAATATTTGAATTTTCACTTTTGACTTTCTTTCATATTTTTTTATTTTTGTAAAAAAAATGCCACTCAATGTGGCATTCCATAAATAAATATTTAATTAATTATTTGCAGTATTATATTTTACAACTATAGATGTAATAAATGTTTTTTCCTTAGCTGCTATTGTAACTGATGAACCTGTTGTAGCAACTTCTACTCCACTTGCATAACCTGTAAGATTTCCCTGAGTATATGTAATAGTAACTGATTCTAATTCAAAGCCTTCTGCTAATGTGATTGTTACGCTAGCAGATTCTGAAGAATAAATTCTCCAAGTACCATTTGTTGCATAATAATTTCCTGTGAAATTTCCACCTTTTGTGCACGAAACTGTAACATCATTTGCAGAAAATTCTGTATATTTTGTTTTATCTTTCCAATTGTTAGCAATAGCAAAATCTGAGATTTTGAATTCAACAATTTTTGCAACTTTTGCACTTTCTAAAACAAATGAAGCTGTAATTTCACTATTTCTTTCAACTTTTACTGTAAATGTTCCTGAAGAAGCATCAACGATATTATTATTAAATTTTATCCATTCAACTTTATAACCTGCATTTGCTGTTACTGTATAAGTAACTTCAGTTCCATATTCAATATTAGATGTAGTTCCTGTAATAGAACCATTTTCAAAAGTAGGTATTACTACTGTGTAATTAACTGAAGTATAATTATCAACTGTAAAATTAACAATTTCTGGTGTGCCTGCATCTGCACTATATCCATAATTTTCAAGATAACCTGTTACAGTAACTTCATAGCCATCATGGACTAAGTCTTTATCTTCATTGTTAAGGAAGTAATATAATTTAATAGTATCTTGCCCATCTGTTAAAGAATAATTATTTCCATCTACAATTAATGTGCCTGTTACTGTATATTGGCTTGTAGAAATATGGTCTCCTTCTTTATCTTTTCCAACTGGTAAAGATGAAGCAATTTCAATAGCTCTAGCAATAGAAATTGTTTCAATTGTTGGTGTTGGATCTGAAGATTCAGACTCTGATGGTAATTCTGATTCAGATTCAAATTCTGAAGGAACTGTAGATTCTTCTTGAGATGATTCTGAAGATTCTGTTTCTGAAGGAACTGTAGATTCTTCTTGAGATGATTCTGAAGATTCTGTTTCTGAATTTGATGATTCATTTGAAGAATCAGCTGAAGGTTTTAAACTTTCTTGTGTGTTTGAATTTGATGATTCTTGAGAAGTAGATGAGTTTTTATCTTCACCGCATGAAGTTATGGATAAAGATGATAAAATAAGTAATGATAATAATAAGTTCTTTTTCAATTTCTTCTTTTCCTCCAATTTTATATAAAAAAAGTACCCAAAAAAAATGGATACTAATTTTATTCTTCTTCTTTTTTAACTACAACTTGTTTACCATCATATTGTCCACATTTTGGGCAAACATGGTGAGGTCTAACTTTAGCGCCACAATTTGGACATACAGTTAGTGTAGTTGCTGTTAATGCATCATGTGTTCTTCTTTGTAACTTTTTAGTTTTCGAAACTCTTCTCTTTGGTACTGCCATGCTAACACCTCCACTGATTAAAATAGCAAATTGATTATATCGAAAATAGACATTAATGTCAATTATTTTTTCTTTAGAAAAAGACTTTTTTAGTGGAAATTACTTTTCAATCAACATTTTTTGAACTTTTAAAAATTTTTTCATTGAATTATTGAACATTTTTAAAGAAAAAGAAAATTGCCAATTATTAATATTTGTTCCAGGAGTATTAATTCTTCCTTCACTTCCTATATTTAAAATATCTTGCATTGATATAATT
>CAKPXW010000037.1 GCA_934202505.1 uncultured Bacilli bacterium
ATTTATAGTTATAATTTTTTTCTCTTTCTTTGCAGAAATAATAATTTCTCCATCTTTTTTTTCGTTGAGATTTGCATGTTTTAAACAATTTTCGATAAATGGTTGTAAAGAAAAAGCAGGAAGACAAAAATCACTATTTTCAATATTATAAATTATTTCAACATGAAATTTTTTACTTAATAAATATAAATTAATAAAATGTTCAATATTTTCTAATTCTTCTTCAAAAGATATAAATTCATTGTTTAAAGAATCAATTTGATGACGTAAATGCTTTGAAAATTCATTTAACGCTAATGTTGCTCCTTGACTATCTTCATTATATAGATTTTGAATAGAAGTTAAAGTGTTAAAAATAAAATGAGGTTGAATTTGATTTACTAATATCTTATTTCTAGCCTTTTTAATTTCAATATTATTTTTAGCAAGGAAATTAATATTTTTCATGATTTCAAAGGTATTACATAATAAAACAATAAATAAAACTATTGAAACAAGACACTCACTACCAAATGTAAAAAAGCCAAGATAATCAAATAGTTCTATAAAAGTGAGTAAAATTATAAATGAAAAAGGTAAATAATATTTCTTTTTAAAAGCATAATAAAAGTATGTAAAAAATAATTCAATTAATAAAAGAATTATTAAAATAATATTCCATTTAGTAAAAGAAAAAATAGCAATTAAAGAAAATAGTAGCGTAAGTATATAAAAATGTACTTTATACACGTGAATTTTTTTATAAACAAATATAAGTGCTATTAATAAAAAAATATAACTAAATAAGGCAAGAAATCGGTAATTAAAAATATTTAATTTATTAATTAATAGAGAACCATCTTTAGAGGTTATTTGATTTAGCATTAAACAAAAACAAATCATAAAATCATCAATACAAGAATAACTATATTTTTTAATTCCTTTATAAAACCAAAACAAAATAAAACTTAAGCAAACTAAAGCACCAATCATTAACATGATTATAATAGTTATAGTATTACTTAATAGGGAAGTGTTATTGGAAAATGAAGAAGTCGTCAGCCAAGGAACACTATAAAAACCACCTACATTATTATAAGAAATTTCTAAAACAAGTTCTAAATTATTAGTTACTTCATTAACCTCATAGGGGAATTTTGTATCAATCTTTCCGGAACTTTTTGTTATTTTATCTTTGGACATTATTCCAGAAGTGGCAATCAATTTGCCATTAATAAAGGCTCTATAAGAATATCTAAAACTATTTAATACTATGGAAAGATAAGTATTAGAAACGCCATTAATGATTATTTTATATGAGGCATATCCTTTAGGACTAATATCAAAAGTATCATTCCAATGACTAGGTAAATTTATAATGCCAGTACATGTTTCTTCTTTGTCTGTTATAATCCACTGATTATAGTAGAATTGCCAATCTCCATTTAATAGATAATCAACATTTCGATTATTTATATCATAATTGGTTAGGTCAAGTTGGCAATTATCAATTTTAGGAATGTTGTAAAATTTATTGTAATTATTAGATACATATAAAGAAAAACATCCACAGCAAATAATAACAAAAGATAAGAACATGTAAAAACTAAAAAAAATTTTTTTTGTAATTTGATGCATGAAGCCACCCCACTTGTGCTTTTAATAAAATATAGCATAAAATTATCTTTTTTTAAATATTGTAATTAAAAACAATTGAAAAAACATATATATTAAATATGAAAAAACTAAAAAAAATATTAATTCTTATATTCATATCAATTATATGCTCATGTAAAGTTATTAATGAAAGAATTACAAGCAATATCAATAAAATAATATTCATTGATCCAGGTCATGGTGGGAAAGATAATGGTACAAGTTATAATGATATATATGAAGATGAATTAAACCTTAAATTATCTTTTATTCTATATGAAATATTATTAAAAGAAAATTATCAATGTTATTTAACAAGAGTTAATGATTATGATTTATCTTCAACATATGCGAAAAATCACAAGATAGAAGATTTAAAAAAAAGAGTTGAATATATAAATAATTTTCATACGGATTTACTAATTTCTTTACATTTAAATTATTATCCTTCTTCAAATGTAAATGGAATACAAGTTTTTTATAAAACAAATGATGAAAACTCATATAATATAGCAAATGAATTGCAAAACAAATTAAATGAATTAAACACAAAAAGTAAAAAAATTAAAAAAGGAAATTTTTACATTTTAAATAATATTAATAATAGTGGAGTTTTAATTGAATATGGCTTTTTATCAAATGATTATGATAGATTAAAATTACAAGATAAAAAGTATTTAACTAAACTTGCGATAACTATAAAAGATGGTATAAAACAATGCATAAAGTAAAAAATATACTTGGTGGTAATTATAAAAAAAGTATATTATTTTTTAGTTAATATGGGAAAAATAATAGCAATTATTATTGGATATTTTTTAATTGCTATTTTCATTGTATCTATTAGTATAAAAACTCAAAAAATAGAAGATAAAAATTGCAAAGTTTTTGAAAAAAAAGAAATTGTTTTAAATGAAGAGTATGCCCCAAATTATACCTACTATTATAAGTGTAATACATTGTATATTATAATAGATAAAGCATATTTAGAAATCGATAAAATCGAAGAATATTTAAAAAACAATTTAAAAGATAACCAGGTTCCATTTGTTCATATAGAAATTATATTCAGCAATGGAAACATAGAGTATTATTCTTTTAAAAATTAAAAATATAAAATTATTTTAAAAATTTTACCTTGATATTTATATTATAATTTTTTATAATATAAAACGAGGTAAATAAAATGATAACAAAGATTTTTTCAGTTAAAGAATCTTTTGAATTAACAAAACTAATTGCTAGAGGAGAAGTTGTAGGGTTTCCTACAGAAACTGTATATGGTCTAGCAATTATTTTTGATAATGAGGAGTCTTTTAAAAAATTAGTGTCCTGTAAATGTAGAGAAATAACAAAACCAATTTCTTTAATGGTTAGCAAAAATTATGATTTAAATAAAATTGCTTATGTAACAGATAGAGCAAAGAAAATCATTAATGCATTTATGCCAGGAGCAATAACTATTATTTTAAAAGCTAAAGAAAATTTGCCAAGCCATGTGACAATGGGAAGAAAAACAATTGGAATTAGAATTCCTACAAATGATGTTGCTTTACAAATTTTAGAGGATATTAAAAAGCCTCTTCTTGTAACAAGCGCTAATGTTTCTTCATGTCCTTCATTAATGAAATATCAAGATGTATATGAAACTTTTAATGGCAAAATAGCTGGACTTATTAGTGAAGATGCAATTAATGGTGTAGCTTCAACAGTAGTTGATATAAGTGATGAAAACAATGTTACTATTTTAAGAGAAGGGCCAATTACATTAGAAGAAATAATGAAAGTATTAAAGGAGTAAAAAGATGAAAAAAATTGCTATAGCTTGCGATCATGGTGGTGTTGAACTAAAAAAACAAATTATATCACTATTACAAGACAAATATGAATTTATAGATTGTGGGTGTAACACTTTAGAATCTGTTGATTATCCAGATTATGCTTTTGCAGCAGCCAAGAAAGTTGTAAATAAAGAAGCTGATTTTGGTATTTTAATTTGCAAAAGTGGAATTGGCATGTCAATTGCAGCAAATAAAGTAAAAGGAATTAGATGCGCATTGATTGATAATTTAGAAAATGCTAAATTATGTCATATGCATAATAATGCTAACATGATGGCTTTTGGGGCAAATAATGTTGATTCCATTTCTGCTAAACAATTTATTGAAGCTTATGATAGTGTAGAATTTGAAACTAGACACCAAAAAAGGATTGATAAAATTGAAAGATACGAACAATCTTGTTAATTATGATGAAAAGATTTTAGATAATAATGAAGTAAAAATTTTAAAATTATCAGCATTAATAGGAATAGTTATATCAATAATTTTAATAGTTCTTATACTATCTAAAACCATTAATTATCAAATTTTAATTGGATATGTAATAGGAATAATTGTTAGTTGTTTATTGTTTATTAAAATAGTCAAAACAGTAAAACATACAAATTACTTGTTATATAAAAACAAAATAAGAAAAAACTATTCAATAAATTTACTTATTTATACATTAACATTGATAATATTATATTTGATTACAAAAAACCCATTTTCATTAATTAGTTGTGTTGGAGGAATTGTAACAAATAAATTGTCTATATATATTTATTATTTAAAAGGGGAAAGCAAATGAAAGAGTTTTTTAATAATATTTGGAATTATATTGTTAATAAGATGCCAGGTGAATTGATGGTGTCTCTTTTAGTAATGCTAATAATTGCAATATTTGCGATTATACTTGGAAAAGCTATTTCTAAAGCTGATCCTACAAAAGCACCAAAAGGCTTAGCTTTTGTTGCTGATTTGATTATCGATAAAATAACAAATTTAATTGATGATATTTTAGGAGATGCTTACGAGAAATTTACTCCTTATGCAATATTTTTAGTATTATACATTCCACTTGCATTTATGGCAGGATTATTCGGACTAGCTTCGCCAATGACTTATTATACAATACCACTTTGTTTGGCTTTAGTGTCTTGGCTTGGAATTAATTTATCCGCAATGAAATATCAAAAACTTGATTATTTAAAAGGGTTTACTAGTCCACTTCCAGCTTATATACCAATTTTTGTACCTATAAATATGTTAAGCAAATTAGCTCCATTAATGTCTTTATCAATTCGTATGTTTGGAAATGCACTTGCAGGATATATATTAATGTATCTTGTATACTGGGGCTGTGGAAAATTAAGTGCTTTAATATTTACAAGTGCACAATACAACTTTGTAGCTTGGCTAATTGCTCCAATATTACATGCATATTTTGATATATTTGGCGCAGTTATTCAAACACTTATCTTTGTTTTATTAACGATGCTACTTATTTCGGCAGAAATACCAGCACCTGTTCATAAAAAAATAAAAAAACAAAAAGCGAAAGCAAATTAGGAGGAACAACATGTTAACATTATTACAAAACTTTTTTGGACCATTAGTTACAATGGCTACTGAATTAACAACTGGAGCAGGTCTTGCTTTAATTGGTGCAGGAATTGCTGTATTTACAGGATTTGGTTCTGGTATTGGAGAAGGTAATTGTGCTGCCCATGCCATGGATGCAATTGGTCGTAACCCAGAAGCTGCAAAAGATATTCGTTCTAATATGATTTTAGGTATTGCTCTTGCAGAAACAACAGGTATTTATGGATTCGCTATTGCAATTTTAATTTTAATTATGGTTTTATTCTAATAAAAATAATATTTATAAAAAATAAAAAGGAGGTAATCTAGATGAACATATTACAACATATTATCATCTTTTCTGATGATTTTTCAGATTTAAAAGACATTGGAAACAAGATTATTCCTAGTGATATTTGGAGTTTTATCATTCAATTAGGTGCTACAGCTATCTTAGTTTTAATTCTTGCAAAATTTTTAGTAAAACCTGCTAAGAAATTTATTGAAGCAAGAAAAAATTATATTTCATCTAATCTTGAAGAAGCCGAAACTAAAAATAAAGAGGCTAATGAAAAATTGTCTTTTGCGAATGAGCAAATTAAAAGTGCTAGTAAAAAAAGTAAAGATATGATTGATGATGCAAAAGTTACAGCATTAAATGAAAAAGAAAAAATTGTAAAAGATACACAACTGGAAGTTGCATCGATGAAAAACAAAGCATTAAAAGATATAGAAAGTGAACGTCTAAAAATGAAAGAAGATTTATCAAATGAAGTTATTGATGTTGCTTTACTTGCTGCAAGCAAGGTTGTAAATCGAGAAATCTCCAAAGAAGACAATAAAAAAATTGTTGAAGATTTCATTAAGGATAATAAATAATGGATAGCGTTGAATCAAGGTATGCAATCGCCTTGTTATCTTTGGCACGAGAAGAAAATAAAATTTTAGATTATATTAATCAATGTGAGCAATTAATAGATATCTTTGAAAAAAATTCTGATTTAGAAAGAATTTTAAAAGATTATGCTTTAAGCAAACAAGAGAAAAAGGATACTATTAAATTATGCTTTGATAAAAAAATTGATGAATATCTTCTAAATACTTTTTATGTCATAATCGATAACAAAAGAGGAAATTTAATTCTTCCTATATTAAAAGAATTTGTAAGAATTGCATATAAGGAATTAAATATTAGAAAAGGAATTGTTTATTCAACTATTCCACTTACAACAAGTCAATTAAAGCAAATGGAAATCAAAGTATCAAATATGCTTTGTTCAAAAGTATCTTTACAAAATAAAATTGATAATAGAATACTTGGTGGATTTAAAATTCAAGTAGATGATTATCTAATTGATGAAACAATACAATCACGTTTAAATGATTTAAAAGAAACATTAATTTTAAAGAAAGGGGAATAATAAATGGAAATAAAAGCTAATGAGATTTCTTCCCTTATAAAAGAACAAATAAAAAAATATCAGCATAAAATGGAACTAGTTGACACTGGAATTGTTATGAGTGTTGGCGATGGTGTCGCAATGGTTCATGGCCTTGAAAAAGCTATGCTTTCTGAACTAGTGCTTTTTAATAATAATATTTATGGTATGGTATTATCTTTAGAAGAAGATGCTGTCGGTGTTGTAATTTTTGGTGATGATTCGACAATAAAAGAAGATGATATAGTTACACGTACTAATAAAGTAGTTGAAATTCCAGTTGGCGATGGATTTTTAGGAAGAGTTGTAAACCCTTTAGGGCAACCAATTGATGGCCTTGGACCTATTAAATCTACAGCAACACGCCCTATTGAGAGAATTGCTCCAGGTGTAATTACAAGAAAATCAGTAAATACCCCATTACAAACAGGAATTAAAGCAATTGATTCAATGATTCCAATTGGAAGAGGTCAAAGAGAATTAATTATTGGTGATCGTCAAACTGGAAAAACTGCAATTGCAATTGACACAATCATCAATCAAAAAAATAAGAACATGAAATGTGTATATGTTGCAATTGGCCAAAAAGCTTCAACAGTTGCTCAAGTTGTAGAAAAACTTAGAGTTCATGGAGCTCTTGATTATACAACTGTAGTTGTAGCAACAGCTTCAGAAATGGCACCAATTCAATATATTGCACCATATTCAGGAGTTACACTTGCTGAAGAATGGATGGAAAAAGGCGAAGATGTACTAGTAGTATATGATGATTTAAGTAAACATGCAGTTGCTTATAGAACATTGTCTTTACTTTTAAGAAGATCTCCAGGAAGAGAAGCTTATCCAGGTGATGTATTCTACCTTCATTCAAGACTATTAGAACGTGCAGCTAGAATGGATGACAAATATGGTGGAGGATCAATTACTGCTTTACCAATTATTGAAACCCAAGCTGGAGATATTTCTGCATATATTCCAACAAATGTAATTTCAATTACAGATGGTCAAATATTCTTACAATCTGATTTATTTGCAGCTGGACAAAGACCAGCAATTGATACAGGACTTTCTGTATCACGTGTAGGAAGTGCTGCTCAAATTAAAGCAATTAAACAAGTTTCTGGTACTTTAAAAATAGAATTAGCTAACTATCGAGAACTTCAAGCTTTTGCACAATTTGGATCAGATTTAGATAAAGCAACAAAAGATGTTCTTGATCATGGAAGCAAAGTATATGAATTATTAAAACAAAAGCAATATGATTTAATGGATGTTTATGATCAAGTTATTCAATTATTCACTACTAAATATCGTTTTATAAAAGATGTTCCTTTAAGTTCAATTCAAGATTATGAAGAATCTTTAATAAATTATATGCATGCTAATAAGCAAGATGTTATGGATATGCTTGCAAAAGAAAAGAAGATTACTCCAGAACTTGAAACAACATTGAAAAATATAATAAAAGAATTTACAGAAAATTATTTGGTTAAATAGAGAAGGAGGTGTTACTAATGGCAATGAATATGCAACAAACCAAAAGCAGAATACAATCAGTAATGTCTACTCAAAAAATTACTAAAGCAATGGAACTTGTTTCTACTTCAAAATTAAAAAAATCAAAAGATATCAATGCAAAAGTAACACCATTTAAAAATGAAGTATTTGAAATAATGTCTTATTGTGCTATGAATATTGATGATAAAAAATATAAATATTTCAATTTTAATGACTCAGATAAAGAATTATATATTATTATTTCTTCATCTCTTGGATTATGTGGTGGATATAATGTTAATATGGAAAAATATGCAACATCCATTATAGATAAAGAAAAATCTGATTTATTAGTAATTGGTACGAAAGCAGTATATTATTTTAAATCGAAAAATTACAATATAATTGATAATATAGAACTTCCTCCTTTGAATTTAAAAGAGAATGTTTCTACTATTGTTTCAAGAAATATTCTTTCATATTTTGATCAAGGCAAATATAAAAAAATATCAATTATTTATACTAAATTTATTAACTCATTGACATTTGAACCAATAAAAGTGCAATTACTTCCGATTACGATAGATAAACAAACACAAAAAGCAGGTAAAGAATTATTGATGGAACCTTCATCACAAGATGTATTAACAAATTTAATTCCATTTTATCTTGAAGTTGCACTAAAAACATTGTTACAAGAATCAATGCTATCAGAACAAGCATCAAGAAGAACCGCTATGGAAACAGCAACAGACAATGCTAGTGAACTACAAGAAAAGTTACTTCTTGAATATAATAAGTCAAGACAGGCATCAATAACTCAAGAAATTACAGAAATTTCTGGAGCTGCTAATGCTAATAAATAAAGGAGGCTACTATGGAAAATAAAATTTTATATGGCGTTGTTTGCCAAGTTCAAGGCCCAGTAGTAGATGTAAAATTTACTGATGAACTTCCAGCACTTAGAAGTGCTATTGAAATTGAATTTAATAATAAAAAACTAGTTGTCGAAGTTGCTCAACATGTAGGCGATGATACTGTTCGTTGTATATCAATGGGGCCAACTGAAGGATTAACTAGAAATTTAAAAGCAAAAGCTTTAAATGAACCTATTTCTGTTCCTGTTGGCAAAGAAACTTTAGCAAGACTATTTAATGTCCTTGGTGAGCCTATTGATGGAAAAGGTGATGTAAAAACTCAAATGAAACTTCCAATTCATCGTTTAGCGCCTTCTTTTTCTGAACAAAAAACTGAAGCAGAAATTTTAGAAACAGGTATTAAAGTAATTGATTTATTATGCCCATATGCTAAAGGTGGCAAAATTGGCCTTTTTGGTGGCGCAGGTGTTGGAAAAACTGTATTAATTCAAGAATTAATATCTAATATAGCTACTGAACATGGTGGAATTTCTGTATTTACTGGTGTTGGAGAAAGAACTCGTGAAGGTAATGACTTATATAAAGAAATGAGTGAGTCAGGTGTTATAAATAAAACTTGTCTTGTTTTTGGACAAATGAATGAGCCACCAGGAAGTAGAATGCGTGTGGCTTTAACAGGACTTACGATGGCAGAATATTTTAGAGACTATGAACATCAAGATGTTTTATTATTCATAGATAATATTTTTAGATTTACTCAAGCAGGAAGCGAAGTATCTGCTTTATTAGGAAGAATGCCATCTGCCGTTGGATATCAACCAACTCTTGCTACAGAAATGGGGCAATTGCAAGAAAGAATTACTTCTACAAAGCAAGGGTCAATTACTTCTGTACAAGCTGTATATGTTCCAGCAGATGACTTAACAGACCCAGCTCCAGCCACAACATTTACACACTTAGATGCTAAAACAGTATTATCACGTGATATTGCTTCTTTAGGAATTTATCCTGCAGTATCACCACTTGAATCTTCAAGTAGAATGCTTGATCCAGAAATTGTAGGACAAAGACATTATGATGTGGCATTACGTGTCCAACAAATTTTACAAAGATATAAAGAATTACAAGATATTATTGCTATTTTAGGTATGGATGAATTATCTGAAGAAGACAAAAAGATAGTTAATAGAGCAAGAAGAATTAGAAATTTCTTGTCACAACCTTTGCATGTTGCAGAAGCCTTTCAAGATGTAAAAGGAATTTATGTTCCTATTGCAAAAACAGTAGAATCATTTGAAGCAATTATCGATGGAAAATATGATGATTTACCAGAACAAGCATTTTTATATGTAGGAACAATTGAAGATGCGATAGCTAAAGCTAAGGAACTTGAAAATCAATAATATGAAATTGAAATTAGAAATTATAAATCTTGATGGGATATATTTTCAAGGTGATGTAGATTTATTATGTGTCATGACAAGTGCTGGAGAATTAACAATCTTGGCAAATCACATTCCACTTATAACTAATATAGAAATATCAAGACTATATTATAAAAATGATGGCAAAATTGAAAATTTTGCAATTTCAGGTGGCACACTATTTGTAAGTGAATCAAAATGCAAAGTTATTACTATGGCAATAGAAAAGCAAGACCAAATTGATTTAGAAAGAGCAAATAAATCTAAAGAAAGAGCATTGGAAAGACTTGCTAAAAAAGATGAAAATATAGATATCAAACGCGCAGAAGTTGCTTTAAAAAGAGCTCTTAATCGTATAAAGATTTCCAAGTTATGATTTTAAAAATAATACATATTGCTTGTTTGATTTTAGCGATGATTCCATCTTTTTATCTTTCTATGCAAATCGATTATCGTAAAATAGCGAGAATAAAATCTAATAAAGATTATTATTTTATTACAATAATGGTAGCATTAGTTTTCACTTTTATAATTGGTGAACTTGCAAATACAATAATTACAATATTTATGTAGAAGCTTAATAGCTTCTTTTTTTTGCATAAAAAAAGCTAAAGTGGAGAAAATTATGATAGAGGTGAAAAAATGAATACTTTTTTAAAAAAGATGAAATTGTTTTTTAAAAAATCTTCTTTTGGAATAGCAATTACTACTTTAGCAATTTTATTTGTAATTGGTGTAGGATTAGTAATCAGTTCAAATTCAAATAAACCACCAATTGAAGTTGGAAAAGTTTCAGATCAAATTAGTAAAGTTGAAGAAAGTGAAAGTTTACTTGAGTCAAATAATAGCGAAAGTGAACAAAAAGAAGAAAAAATATGTTTACCATTTTTAGTTTCAGCAAAAATATCAAGATATTTTTTTGACCCAAATGATTCTATAGACATAAAAAGTAATGCTCTAGTATCTTATGAAAATAAAATAATTCCAAGTCAAGGAATAGATTATACATATGATAACAAAGCATTTAATGTTACATCATCATTTACGGGAAAAGTAGTAAGTAAAATTAATGATACTATGTATGGATTAACAGTAGTAGTAGAAAATGACAATGGTATAAAAGCTTATTATTCAGGACTATCAGAAGTTAATGTTATGAATAATCAAACAATTCGACAAGGCGCAGTTATTGGAAAATCAGGAGAAAGTTTAATAAATGCTTCTTTGGGAAATCACCTTCATTTTGCAATAGAATATGATAATAATTTTTTAAATCCACTTAAGTGTTTTGAAAAAACTGCAAATGAAGTTCTAAAAATTAACTAACAAATAAAAAAAGTTCCACCAAAGTATATTTATTTTGTTTTTGGAACTTTTTTGTATTTATTCGCAATAATTAACATTGTTTTACGTAGTAAAATACTTTATAATTATTGTGTAAAACAATTTGTTTATGAAAGGAATTAAAATAACATGAAAAGAAATACATTAAAAACCTTGATGTTATCAACTCTTGTAGCAAGTTTATTAGCTGGCTGTAACGATAAGCCAAGTGATTCAATTTCTGAAGAAAAACCATCAACTCCTACTTCGGAAACAATCAGTCCATCTGAAAATGCATCTGAAGAAAGTTCTTCATCAACATCATCAGATGAATCATCACCTTCTCAAGAGTCATCAACACCTGTGGTAGAAGACAAAATAAATGCTAGAGTATCATTACCAAGAAGAATTTACCTTAGAAGTGAATTAAATGAAAGACTTGCTGAAAATAAACCAGCAATTGAAATCGAAACTTTTGAAGCTTGGTCAAACGCTTTGAAAAATTATAAGGAACTTTCAAATGCCACATATTCTATTGTAGTTCCAGAAGGAACTGGAAATCTACAATGTAAAGCTATTGTATCAGCTGCTCAAAAATATGTAGCTTCATTTGGAATAGAAGTTTATAATACTTTAGAAGAAGCACTAGAAGCACATAAAGATGTAGAAGAGTCAGAATTTAAAGAAAGTATTTATTATAAGTCAGGAAAAATGACAGCAGATACTTATCATGTCGATAATGGAGATAATACATATAGTTATTATTATAATAGTGTAAAACAACCAGTTACTTATATAGATAATTCAGATTCTTTAAGAACATTTACTAACTATTCTTGGGCAACTAAGGTTGCATATGTATTTACATCAACTGATAAGAATACAAATACTGCTGTTCTTGATTCTTCAAGAAAAACAGCACCTCATCATCCATTAAATGATCAATCATATACAATTGAAAAAGTAGGTTCAGCTCTAGTAGAAAATGTTTCTGCAATTGATTATTCAAAAACATTTAACCTAAACAATAGAACAATTGCTTGGTCAGATTATGGAATTGATATTTCTCAAGGAGCAGGTGGCTTTGCCAACTATTCAAGTGAAATGATAGTCGATGCAGATGGAAATATTTGCTATCTTGCATTACTTGCAAAGAGTGACACTTACATTCATGTTCCATTAGTACAAAATGAAAACGGAACTACAGAATGGTATTGCTCACCAAAATATCAAGAAAATGATTATTCAACTGTTGAAGGAGCTAAGGCTAATACAAATCCAGCATTCTTATTTGCTGATGATTATGATCCAACAGATTCTGAAAAAATGTATCATTTTGAAAAAGTAATTCCAGAAGGTGGATATCATATTATTAATATTAATAACTTTGGTGGTTCATCAGAAGAAAATGGGTTTAGTACTATTGATAACATTTGGGCAGCAGCAAGTGGAACAGGAAGAAATATTTATTCTTCACAAATGGATCTTGATCAAGCTGTATCATTTGAAAACGAAACATTAAATTCCGCAAGAGTATTTTATAGAAATGGAAAATTTAATGGTTTAACTTTCCAAAAACAATTATCTTTATATATTCCTGCTGATACATATCGTACATATGCTTACTTAAAGTATAAATCAGGAACTGATGCAACAAAACTTGAATATGCAACAATAGTTCAAGATGCTTTAAAAGCACAAAAATCAAAAATCACTGTTTATGGAAACTATGAACAATTAGAAGAAGAAAAGAAGGGACCTTTATCTATTTCATATTATGAAGAACATGGAACAGCAAAATTAGTTTCTATGAGTTCAGAACCAGTATTATATAACTATTATACTGAACAATCTAATTCAAAGCTTTCTGAATGGGAAAAAATTGTTTTAGGATAAATATTTAAAGACTCCTTGCTATAAGGAGTCTTTTATTAAGATATGGATAAAAGAACTATAAAAAGTATTGTTTCAAATACAATAATAATTGAAAAATCAAAATTTATAGCTTACTTAATAC
>CAKPXW010000038.1 GCA_934202505.1 uncultured Bacilli bacterium
ATTCTAAAGCTTTATTTAATTTTTTAAGAATATTTTTATCTAAATTATTAATAACGATTTTTTCTTTATTAATATTACCATTTTTTAAAAAACGTTTTAATGATAAATAAAAGTTATTTAAAATATCATAGGAATTACATGAAGTGTAATCTTCAACATTTAAAAGAAACAATTTATCATATTTATTTACTAAAGATTTAATATTTAAATTATTAATTTGAGGAATGCATGTTGATAATACTAATGTATAATTATCCAATTGATTCATGAATTGTAAAGACTTATCTAATTCACTTAAATCAGCAAAAACAATTTCTTTATCAGTTAGTAAATAACTATAATTTTTAATTTTATCATTGAAAATTATTTTTTTTGAATAAAAAGAACATTCAAAAACTCCAACAACTAAAATGTTGAAGTTTTCAAACATTGATAATTCTTCTAAAATTACATCCATTTTACAGTGGGAAGCGCAACAATTTTTATAACTATTTAGATATTTATATTTTATTAATTTTTTATTAATTATAAAATCATTTCTCATTACTAATTTCCTTTGCTAATGCCATATAAAGCTCACTCATTTTTGATTCTTTAAAAGCTTCTGCTACTGTTTTATTTAATTTTTCTGATTCTTGAACTATTTTGTCTCTTGGCAACGTAAAGAAAACATTAGCATTCATTTCTTTTGCTGCTTTTAAAACAATTTCATCTTCATTTTCAATATTTTTTTTATTAACAATTAAGCCTTTGAACTTAGCATATCCAGCAGAGGCATTATCACTAACAGCTTCAATTATGTTATTAGCTGCATATAAAGCCATCATTTCTCCACTTGTTACAACATATAATTCATCGGCATATCCATTTCTAATTGGCATAGCAAATCCACCACAAACAACATCACCTAAAACATCGTATAAAATAAAGTCTGGCTGATATTTTTCAATTAAATTTAGTTCATTTATTTTTTCAAAAGCAGCGATGATTCCTCGCCCTGCACAACCACAGCCAGGACGAGGACCACCAGCTTCTAAACAATAAACTCCATCATTTGCTAAATGTAGAATGTGTTGTTCATCATCTACTCCTAATCTAATTGCATCCAAAACAGTCATTATTCTTTTTCCATTATTATGTAAAATAGTAGAATCAGATTTAGGATCACAACCTATTTGAAAAACTTTATATCCAAGTTCAACTAAAGCTTTGGCAAGATTTGAGACTGTAGTAGACTTACCTATACCACCTTTTCCATAAATTGCGATTTTTTTCATATATTATTCTAAAGTTCCTTCTTCATTATTAATAATGAAATCAAAGAAAGCACCATAGAAAGCATTATTATCAACATTTGGAACTAAAGTATATCTTGCGTTTAAATTGCCATATCCATCATCAAAACTAAATAATAATGAATTATTAATTAAAGTTATTTTTCCACTTTCATATTCATCTGAGTCTTCTTTAGTTAAAGATAATAAAGAGTTAAAAGTTGTTTCATCTAAATCATAGTTAAAGCGGCTAGTGCCAGTTAAAGATGTAGAAGTAATACTTTTTAAACTATTAATAGAAACTCCCATAAAATCTTCAATTGAAGTAAACTCTGCATTATTAACATAAACATTTTCCACGTTATATGGTTCATCGTGAGCATTATCAAAATAGATTGTAACTTTTTTAACAGTGCCATTAATTAAAGCATAGAAAACAACATTAGCATTAAAATCTTCTTCATCTTCATTATAATTTTCTTCTTCACTATAATAATATTTATCAGTAACATATGTTGTAAATGTTCTATCTTTGTACATTTTTGTTAAACTAAATGCTGTAAAATCATTATCATTAATATATGATAAAATGTCATCTTTACTAGTAATTGTTGAATTAGAATTTAAAAATTCATCTAAAAGGGTATTATTTGCACTATTAATTTCGCTAACAGTAGCTGTTGCTAAACATTCATTTAATAATAATGTTTCATCAGTAATTGAACTTACTTTTAAAGAATTATAGGCCTTATAAGTAATAGTATTATCATTTGTCATGACAGATAAGCCACTAATAGAATCTAAATCTAATTCTTCAATAAATTTTAAATAAGAAGGGTTTTTAATATAGTAGTTATTTGTTGAAGCAATTCTTGTAAATTCCAAATCTTCATAATCATCATTTGTTGTTAATGATGAGTAACTGCCAACTAAATCAGCCACTCTAGATAGATATCTTTGACTTGATCCAATTGAAGTGACTTCTGGATTAAGTAAAACTACTTGGTTGTTTTCAATTTTAAAATCATATAAGAAGTTTTCAAGTTTTATTATTCCTGTATTATTAGTAATATTATAATAATAAGATGAAGTATAAATATAATTCGTTGTAGTGTTATTATAAGAAATACTTAATTTATATGAGTTAAGAGTTGATGAGTACTCATCACCACTATATAAACTATTGTAAACTTTTTTAATGTCTTCAACACCATTTTCATTAAATGATTGATTAGATAATTCAAGCTCATTATATCTTAATGGTAATAATTTAATAATATTGCTTAAGTCACTAGCAAAAGCTTTATCATCATTAACTAATTCTTTTGCTTTATTATATAATGTTGTAAATTTTTCTAAACTATAAGTTGTATATTTTCCTGTATCTGTAAAAACATTTTGATATTGACTAATTAATGTATTTAAATTTTCTTTTAAACTGGATGTTTGATCATCAAAACTTTCAATAGATACGCCTTCATATTGTTTTACAATACCAGTAAGAATTAAACCATCACGGCTAGTGCTTTCTTTTTTATATTTACTCCATAAAGAAATAACTAATTCATTAGCACTATTAACTTTTAATGATACTTTATTAATATCATTTTTTGTATAGTTTGTAGTATTATTTAAATCAAAGAAATAAGCTAAAGCGTTCTTTGTTAAAGGTGATTCACTTATATCAACAAAATATTCATCAATTTGACTATTATATTGAAGAGTATCTTTTTTTGAAAATAATGTTTTGAATAAATTTAAATCATCGATTCCATAATCATTTTCTTCACCAATAGTAATAGTGTTGTCTACATATTTAGCAAGATATGTTTTTTCATTATTTAAAACTAAAGCTTTATTGTTTAATACCCAATAAGCAGCTTTATCATTTACAACATTATAAATGCTAAAATCAACATTATCGTTTATTCCATCTTTTCCATTAAAAACATCTACTTTAATACCATATTTTTCAGTTGTATTTTTCTTTACAATATCTTCAAGGATGTTTGAAGGATTATAGGCATCATTAGATGAATATTTACTATTATTAGTTAAATAATTTGTTAATGGTTCAATTTTTGTTTTATTGATATCAGTAAAAGTAAATTTAAAAGTAACATCTTCAAGTTTAGAATCATTTGCAATATAAGCAGTCAATTCATTATTAGTTAAATCAACACCAACATAATTTCCAAATGGAGAAACATCATCAAAATCATAAGAATATACATCAAACATTGTATCAAGTAAAAAAGCAACATAATTAGCGTTATCGATAACAAATGTATTGGTATTAACTAAGTGTTTTGAATAAGCCCATCCATATACATCAAGTCCATTACTAGATAATGGTTCACTTTTACCAAATGCGGCAACAAAGCGACTATAAAATTCATTTGCTAAAACATATGCAGGATATGTCCAAGAATCATTTATTATTGCACTATTAATATTTAAATTTGTGTCTTTTAAAGAAAAATTATGAACATAATCATCAAATACTACAAAACCTGTACTATTATTAACATTATAGTAAGCATTTTCAATAGATTTATATGTTCTTGTAATAGGAGTATCTTTAGAAACCTTATAGTCAGTAATTGTTAATGTATAATTACCATTCATGCTATCAATGAAAGAGGAAATTTGAGCTGTTGTTACGGTACTTTCTTTTTTTGGTGTTAAATTATTTACCGCATCATTTAAAGCATTTAGGGCACTATCTAATTCTTCTTGTGTTACGTTTTCTTTATTTAAGATGTTTCTTGCATTATTTAAAGTGCTAACTAAGTTATCATATGATTCCTTAGTATAAGAATTTTCATATTCTTCGTTAATCATATTATTACTTATATAAGTAATTCTTCTTTCCAAAGCAAGTTTGTCTACACTAACTGTAGGCGATGATAATTCATCTTCGGAGTTTTTATTATTACATGAAGAAATTAAACTAGCTCCACTTATTAATAAAAGTCCACATAGTCCAGTAATTATTTTTTTATTTTTCATTTTTTCTTTCTCCTTTTTTTATAAAAACACAGGCATATATATAATCTTCATATGGTCTATTTTTTACTAAATAAAGATCATATAAGCTGTATTTATTATTTAAATTTGTAATGTAAGTATTTACTATTTCATCATTTTGATTTAAGTCTTTAAATTCAACTTCAAAGTATTCATATTGAGTTTTTGCAACAATATTATCAACAATATTTATTAATTGATTTTTATTGCTGATAATTAAATTATTATTTTCAAAATAATCAAATGGTGTATTGCATACTTGTTGTTTTATATCTTCAAACATCTTAGAATTATAACCAAAATCATTTTTATAAGGTGTTAACAAATTTGTTAAAAACATATTATAGGAAGGTAAAATAATATTTAAATTTTCAGCAATCTTTAAACGATTACTACCAAAAGTTGTACAAGTTAAATACCATTTATCATCAACTTGAACATAGTTATAAGCATGTCCTAGAAAATTATCTTTAAAGTCGGTTACTCGTACACAATTAATACCTTCAAGCTTGCATAATAAGACAAATGCTTTACTTTTGCCATCACAAACAGCATAGTGATTTAAAAATACTCCTTCTAAGTAATAACATTGTTCTTTATTTAAAAGTTTTATATCACTATAGGCTGTGTTAAAATCATATTTAATTTCACTAGTTAAATAATTATATATTTGCTGTACTTTGGCAAATTCACTCATACCATCATCAATAATTCTTCTTAAAACATTTTTTGCTTCCGCAAATATTTTTCCTTCTATACTATTTCCTTTAACAATAGGATAATAATTTAATGATGTTGTATACCATAATGATTCACTATCATTTACTGTTATAAAGCCATTGTTATTTTTATATAAAGGAAAATCTTCAAATTTTTCATCACGTTTATTAATATTATTTTGATAGTCAAATTCACTAATTAAAATGCTATCTGTATCAATATTAGTAGGTATGTTTGTGGCTAAATTTTGTATTGATAAAGTAATTGTTATTATTTTATATTCATCGTATAAATCATAATTTAAATAATTGGGATAATTATCAGCTATATTAGATAAACTAACTGCTTTATTAAATTCATTGTAAATGTTATAGAACGTTGATGCATAATTATTGGATATATAATAAGAAATTTTACTTTTGATTTTATAAAAAGCCATATAATCTAAAGCATAAATGAAATCATTTAGATTTGTAATAGTTTTGCTTGGTGTTGGTAATTCATTTACATATTCATCAATAAAGTTTAAGCCATTTAATTTATTTATAGAAGGCTTACTATTACACCCTGTAAGTAAAATGATTAAAGATAATAGCAATAATTTGATTCGTTTCATAAATTTACTCCATTAAAAATAAATGTATATAATTTTTTATTATTAAACATACCATTGTTAATTTTTATAGTTGAATCTTTATATTTAAAATTATTGAATGCTGAGTTTATTATGTCATAATCACCTAATAGTTCAATTTGCATAACATAATTATTATTTATTGCAATTTTATTTACTTCATTAAGAATTAATAATGCATCTTCTTCATTTTGAATATTTAAAGATATTTCTTTTCCAGCAAATGTTATCTTTGTATTTGAATAATAATCATATGGAGTCACATTTTTTACATATTCTATTAATTGTGGCTGACATAAACTTTCATAAAGCCAAGTTTTACTAGAAGTATAATAATTAGTTAACATATAAGAATAAGTGTGATAATGATACTTTTTATCGTTTAATTTATAAATGCTACTTGAACTTGTAGGACAAGATAAGTAATAGTTATCATTTAATTTAACATAAGCATAAGCATGCCCTGCATTATTATAAACAGCACCTATGTGATAAGCTTTTATATTAAATAAGTTTAAAAAGGCAACTAAAGCTTTAACTATACCATCACAAACAGCGTTTTTATTATTTAATATTCCATCTAAAAAGTAACATTCATAATCAGTATGTTTACTATCTTTATAATTAAATGATTCATAATCATAAGTGTTTTCGTTAATAGTATAATTAAAAATATTGTTAAACATTTCATATTGAGAAATATTTAATGATGGAATAATTCTATATATAATAGCTATCATTTTATTAAATAGTTTTTCCGCTATAGAATCTTTTATAGGAATCGGATAGTAACTATTAGCTAAAGCATAAAATAGTTGCTCGCTATTAGATACATTTATAAAACCATTATTATTTTTATATAAAGGCAAATCTAAATAAGTATAATCATTTTTTCTTTTATCTTTTAAAACATTATAGAAATAGGTATAATCAAGGACTTTTATATTATTTTCTTTTAAAGTGTATGATTTGAATGCATAAGAAGTTATCGAACCATATATTCCTATTTGGTTTTTGTCAATTAATGATTCATCATAACCTTTAATAAAATTATGAGCTAATATTCCATATTGACCTGCCCATCTAAAATAATAGTCTAAGTCTTCTTTAAGTTTATTTTTAAAAGAATCTGTAATCGTCGTATATATAACTTCATCGTTTTGTGAGGTAAAAACAACATAATCCATAAAATCGCTTAAATCTTGTAATGAATCTAAATTTTCTATCTTTTTTAAAGTTGTGATTTTTTCATCTTTATAAGTTATAGAAATATTATCTTCCTTTATAGAAAAATCATTTTTTATAGTTTTATTATTACATGATGTTAAAAAAACTAAAATTACTAACAAGATATATTTAATTTTCATTTGTATTATCCTTTTTATATAAATCATATGAAACACAAACATTTTTATTTGCTTTAGGATCTTTTATTATGTCTCCATCTATAGAAAAACATTCTTTTAGCATTTCTTTATTAAAAACCTCATTTGCAACTCCAAAGTTAAATAGTTTTCCATCTTTCATAGCAAGAAGATAGTCAGAATACTTACAAGCTAAATTTAAATCATGTAAAACCATTACGATTGTAACATTTTCTTCTTTGTTTAATTTTTTTAGAAGTTCTAATACTTCAAGTTGATGATTTAAGTCTAAGTATGTAGTTGGTTCATCAAGTAAAATTATATTAGTTTGTTGAGCAAGTGACATTGCAATCCATACTCTTTGCCTTTGTCCACCAGATAATGAAGCAATACTTCTAGTTTTAAATTGTTCCATATTTGTTACTTTAAATGCCCAGTTTATAACTTCTTTGTCTTCTAAGGATAATTTTCCTAATCCTTTTTGATAAGGATATCTTCCATAAGAAACTAATTCAAAGCAAGTAATTGAGCCTGGAGCAGTTGGGGTCTGGGGTAAAATAGCCATTTCTTTAGCAATATCTTTATTTTTCATTTTAAAAATATCTTTTTCATTTATAATAATGCTTCCACCATCAGTTTTGATAATTCTACCAATAGCTTTTAAAATTGTGGATTTGCCACAACCATTAGCCCCAATAATTGAAGTTATTTTGCCTTTTTTAATGGCTATATTAAAGTCTGGAATGACTACAAAGTCATCATAAGAAACTTTTAAATTATTAGTTACAATACAATTTTCCATAGTCTACTCCTTTTTAATTAATAAATATATAAAATAAGGTACTGATAATATTGAAACAAATATACCTGTAGGAATATTTGCAAAAGCATCTATTCCCATCACCAACATATCAGCTATTAAAATTATTATTGCTGAGCAAATTCCACTGGATAAAAATAAAACACGTGTATCAACTCCAACAAGTTTTCTAGCAATATGGGGACCTATTAGTCCTAGGAAAAAGAAATTCCCTCCAAAAGCCACAGAAGCACTACTTATAGCTACAGCACCAATTGCTAAAATTACAAAATCTTTTTTGGTGTTTACGCCAATTCCTTTTGCTACATCATATCCAATATTAATTGCATTTAATGTATATGATTTGCTATAGACTAGGCCACCAAAGAATAGTAACCAAATAAATAAAATGATTATATAATTCCAATCAGTTCCCCAAAGTTCACCAGATTGCCAACGTTGTAAAAATTCTAGTTGATTTCTATCTAAGGAATACATAAAAATAGTTCCAATTGCACTATAAGCTGCACTACATGCAACTCCGGTCATAATTAAACGAGTTGGTGAAATACTTTTCTTTTTTTTGTAAGATAGAATGAAAATAATTAAAGCTGAAAGTAAACCACCAATTAAAGCTAAAACTGATAGCATTAAAGGGTTTGAATTATTAGATTTAACCAAAGCTACATATAAAATAACAAATAATCCAGAACCATCTGAAACGCCAAGTGTTCCCGGCGATGCTAAATCATTATGTAATAAATTTTGCATTACAACACCAGATATACCCATTCCTAAACCGACAAGTAATGCTAAGCATAAGCGGGGTAACCGAAATGAAAATAAAGCCAAATTAGAATATTTATCCCCTTTACCAATTAATGTCTTAAATACTTCTAAAACACTCATATGATATTTTCCAACATTACATCCTATTAAAAAAATAACTAATAATAAGATAAAAAGTAATATATTAATGGTTATTCCCTTTTTTAAGGAGGTAAGATTATTCGTTTTATTACTTTTCATAAATTAACCTCCATTAAAAGTACTTTCATCAGTTTTTCTTGAAGCAAAAATAAAAAATGGAACACCAATTATAGTAATCAATAGTCCGATAGGAAATTCAAAACCAGGCATTATATTTTTAGCAATAAAATCAACAAATAATACAAATGTGGCTCCAAGCATTGCACAACTTGGAATAACATAACGATAATCGGTGCCACAAATGTGTCTTACAATATGAGGAACCATCAAGCCAACATAACCTACAGGACCAATTATTACAACGGCAATAGCAGATAAAACTAGTACGACAATAGTGGATAAAGATTTTATTAGAGTGATATTTCCTCCTAAGCCTTTTGAAACTTCATCTCCTAAGTTTAAAATGGTTAATGATCTTGATATGGCAAGTGAAATAATTAAGGAAATGATAAAGAATGGTAAACTTACATAAATATCTAACCAAATAGTATTTGCAGCACTACCTGCCATATATTTCATCATTTCTCCTGATTGTCCTGTTTTTAAAACAATAGCTGTTGATGCAGAAGAAAATAAGGTGGAAATTGCCATTCCAGATAAGACCATTCTATCGCTATTTAGTCCTTTTCTTCCAATAAAAGCAACAGTATAAATCAAAAGAGTAACTATTAAAGCTCCAAGACACGAAAAGCCAATTCTACCTAAACGTGATATATTTGGGAAAAATACCATAATAAGAATAATAGAAAATACAGAACCAGAACTTATCCCCATTATTCCTGAATCGGCCATAGGATTTTTAGTTGTTCCTTGCATAATTGCTCCAGCAACTGCCAGACATGCGCCAACCATAATGTCAGCAATTATTCTAGGTATTCGAATATTTCGTATTATTGTTTCATTAAAGTTATCAGCATTATAATTAAATAATGCATTAATAAAATCATTAAAACTTATACTTTTTTCTGCGCCAATGAATATTGACATGATAATTAGAATAATTATAGAAATTAGGCAACAAATTGATAAAATTATAAATTTTTTACTATTTTGCAAAGTTTGTTTAGTCATATTATTTTTGAGCACTTGCAACTTTTAAGGCTTCTAATATTTGATTGTATTGAGCTTCCATGTATAATGCATCTTTAAATGAATATAATATCATATCTATGCAGCCAACTCTATTTTCTTTTACCGCCTTTAAACTTTTGTATCCTTCATTTGTTTTAACACTATCAGGAATACTTGTATCGCCAATTCCAGCAAAGATTACTAAATCACCTTCATAATCTTTTAACTTTTCATTACTAATTTGAGCGAATGCTTGTTGAGATTGGTCTTCTAAAAACTCTTTTACTATAGGAAGCATCTTTAAATTCAATGTATTATAAAGAATATGATTAAATACAAATGCATCTTTATAATTTGGTGGAATTGTTAATCCTTGATAATATGTATACACAGTAACGCTTTTATCTTTAATTTTTAATTCATTAATTTTTTCAAGGCCAACTTCTTCTGTCTTTTTACAATAGTCAATAATTGTTTTAGCATTTTCTTCTAATCCTAAAATTTCTCCTAAATAATTTAATCTTTTTTCATAATCATATGTATCAAAATATACAGGAATAGTAGGAGCAATTTTTTCAAGTTTTGCAATATTGGATTCATCCATTGTATTGTAAGTTAAAATTAATTCGGGGCGGTAGCTCATTACCTCTTCAGGATCAAATGGTTGAGTGTTATTTAAAATTTCTACTGCTTTGAAAAACTCTTCATATCCAGTTTGATTGGCATTTCCATCAACAGCAAGTGGACGAACGCCTAAGGCTAATAAATCACCAGTGTTTGATAAAGCAACAATGTTTTTAGTATTTTTGTTGTAAGTTACATCTTTACCATTTAATGTTTTAATTGTAGTCATTTCTACATTTTCACTTCGAGTATCTTTTAACATAGGAACAGTTGGAAGTGCTTCATTTGTTTTATTATTACAAGAAGTTAGCATAGTCGATAAAACAACACCAAAACAAATAAAGATTTTTGAAATAAAATGTTTATTTTTTCGTTTCATTTTTTTCCTCCTTTTTTACAGTGGATATTATAGCACCTTTAGTTAGTTATGTCTAACTCAATGTTAAAAAAATAATTTATGTCATCCAAATAAAAATATATAACATGTCATCTTATATAATAATTTGCATATATTAAAACTATTATCATTATCTAAAAATAAAAAAAAGACAACATAACATTGTCTATAAATATTTTAGTGGTGCCTCAGGCCGGACTCGAACCGGCACGGTTTCCCGATGGATTTTGAGTCCATTGCGTCTACCAATTTCACCACTGAGGCTTGATGCTTATTTATTTTAACATATTTCATTAAAAATGCAATGAAAATAACTTAACAAAACTATAAATTACAAGCTTTAAACTCTTGCTTTTCATTAATTTAATAACATAAAGCAAAAAAAATGAAAAAAAATTATTTTTTTACTTGAAACATAATTTACCTTGTGTTATTATTATGTAGCGCTGAATTGAAAGATATTTAGCAAGGTGCCTTGTTAGCTCAGCCGGTAGAGCATGCGGCTGTTAACCGCAGTGTCAGGGGTTCGAGTCCCTTACAAGGCGCCATTATATTTGGCCAGTTGGAGAAGCGGCTTAACTCACATGCCTTTCACGCATGCACTTCACGGGTTCGAATCCCGTACTGGTCACCAACTTATATATTGTGCCGACTTAGCTCAATTGGTAGAGCAACTGACTTGTAATCAGTAGGTTGTGGGTTCGATTCCTATAGTCGGCACCATTTTTATTTAAAATGATTTGCGCCTGTGGCGGAACTGGCAGACGCGCTAGACTTAGGATCTAGTGTCTTGTACGTGGGGGTTCAAGTCCCTTCAGGCGCACCATTTCATTAAAGTAAAGCATTCCAATGGAATGTTTTTTTTGTTTTTCACATTAAAAAACATTGACAAATTTTGCGGGGGAGTTAAAATACTCTTTGTGTAAGCGCGAGGTTAGAAAAGAGGAGAAAATATGAATAAAAATAAAAAAGCCGGAAGAATAATTATGTCAGCAATTATTCTTGCAATGCTAGTGTTTAGCGCATTATGGACATTATTTAAAGGGACACCTAATGGCATTCACTCAATTTTATTTAATAGTAAGGTGGATATTTTATTTAAAATTGGTACATTGCCTTATGTTGCAATGTTAATTTTATTTGTAATTGGCATTGTAAAGATGATTAAAGTAGTCATTGCTTATGCAACTTCAAAAGGAGACTTATTAAAGATAAGTGATCGAATTAAAAGCGCAGCTGGCAAATTTATTGCTAATACAATTATTTCTATTCCAGCGACATTTTTAATTGCTATTTTTTATCAATTAGGTTATGTTCATGGTACACCAAGCGAAGAATATATTGTAGAATTATCTATTGCTGGCTATACATGTACTGGAATATTCTTAATATTTATGATAGTTTCTTTAATCCTTTCATCAATTTTAAGAAAAGGTAATAAGAAAGAATATGAAGAAACACATGTAGTTGTTGAAACAACTGAAAAAACTAAATAATTCAAATTGGTATTAATAAGGAGTTAATTTTCTAAAATCCAAAGAAAACTAACTTCTTATTTTTTTATCATTTAATCCGCCATTTTTCGCCAGTGAGAGTTCAACTCCTACAGCATTATATTTTATATTTTTAGAATGAGATAATAAATTTTGATGTATACTATAATATTGAAAAATAAATTAATTTAAAAATTTGTCAATTATTAGTTGTTTAATTTTGATAAAAATTATTTTTTTTCTTGAAAATGATTATACTTTAAAGTATAATACTAGTGCCTTTATGGCAATACACACACAGCTTGCCAACTTAGTTTATAAACTTAAGGGCTGTGGAGGATAAAAACTAGGAGGAAAATTATGGCAGAAGAAAAATTAACTGAAGAAGTTAAAGAAGCTACTCCAACAGAAGAAGTAGCAAACCCTGTTATGGAAGGGACATCAATTATTACAATTAAAAAATTATTAGAAGCTGGTTCTCAATTTGGACATCAAACAAAAAGATGGAATCCAAAAATGGCTCCATACATCTACACACCAAGAAATGGTATTTACATCATTGATTTACAAAAAACTGTAACTTGTGTTGAAAAAGCATATCTTGCATTAAAAGAAATCACAGAAAAAGGTGGAAAAGCTTTATTTGTTGGTACTAAAAAACAAATTAGAGATATTATGGTTGAAGAAGCAACTAGATCTGGTTCATTCTGTGTTACTCAAAGATGGTTAGGTGGAACATTAACTAACTTCAAAACTATTTCAAAGAGAACTAGAAAATTACAACAAATTGAAACAATGATTGCTGATGGAACTTTAGAAACATATCCAAAGAAAGATCAATTAGTAATTAAGAAACAATATGAAAGATTAGTAAAATTCTTTGATGGAATTAAAGAAATGAGAAAATTACCTCAAGCAATTTTCGTAATCGATCCACGCGTTGAACATAATGCAGTTGCAGAA
>CAKPXW010000039.1 GCA_934202505.1 uncultured Bacilli bacterium
TGTGTAATTAATGGCTTCATTTAATTTAGATGTTGGATGAGGATTAGAATTAAATACTAACTCATATATTTTATCTTTAATTTTAGGCATATCATTTTGTCTTTTTATTGATATTTCTTTTGGAGCTAATTTGTTTTTTCTATATCCTTTTTCAAGTTCAAATAGTTTAGATATTTCATCTAATATTTGAAATGCCAATGAATCTTTTCTTTTATCTTGTGACAGATTTTTTACAATGTCAGCGTATCTACGTCTTACATGTGCCCAACATTTTTGTAATTTGATTTTTGGATTCTCTCTCTTTAATTTATTATATCCATCAAAATTATCACTAATTATGTATCCATCATAATCTTTAAGCCATTTTGTTGTTTTATCTATACTTCTAGATTCGTGAAAATCATATATTCTTATTTGATTTTTATCATAAAAACTTGATGTATACACATAAACATAACTCTTTTTTCTGTTTTTATCATATTCAGGTTTCTTGCTAACAACTAATGTAGTTTCATCTGAATGTATTACTTTAGAATTATTGTTCAATAAATCATCTTTCATTTTATCAAATACATTGGATAAGATAAGATTTGCCTTAGCTGTACAATTGGCTAAATTTTGCTTACTTATTTCAAATCCTATAGATTTAGTTATATGTTTAGCTAAATGTTCAAATGGAATTCCTAATTCGTATTTATAATACAAAATATATGTAGCAAGTGATGGTGTTAAAATGCTGCCACCAAATGCTTCATTTGAAAGAGGATAATATATTTTATTATCGTACTTATTACAATTAGGACATTTATAACTTTTTTTAATTAATTTAATCACTTTAATTTTAGATGGAATAACTTCAACTACATATCTTACTTTTGATGATGCTTCTGTAAGAGTAGAAGCACATTTTGGACATACTTTCTCGTTAGGTTCAATTATTCTAGTTTCGGTCACATATTTTTCATAATCAAATTTATTTTTATTATATTTTTTTCCCTTGTTAGTTTTTCGTTCAAGTTTTTCTTCCTTTATTATCTCTTCAGCTTCATTAATAACTATATTTTTAAGTTTTTCACCTTTAGGTACAAAGATTCTAGTTCTTTCGATTTTCTCCTTTTCTTGTAAAAAAGAAATAGTTAAAAGAGCCTCATTTAATCTTTTATTAGTTTCATAAAGCTCAACTTCTAAATTAGCTTTATCTTCCTTTAAGGCTTCGTTTTCTTTCTTAAGTTGTTCAATTATTTTTAATAGTTCTTCTTGAGTATTTTCCATATTCAAATTGTAGCATGAAAATTAAAATTAGTCTATATTATTTTATAATATAGACTAAATACTTTAAAAATATTTATATTTTTGCTCTTTTGGCTTATCTGATTCTATCATTTCTAAACCTTTACACAAACCTATTAACTGTGATTTCGTTATTTTTACATTATCTAATACACTTGGCCACTTGAATCCTCCATCATGCAATTTATTTTGCATAAGCCATGCTCCATAATCATCTTCATAATAAAGTTTTATTTGCTTCTTATCCTTTGAACAAAATATAAATACTGAATTCCTTATTTCTATTTTTGAAAAATTAATCGCTACCATCATTTGTATCTTTGGCATACCCATTCTCATATCTACTTTCTCAGAATAAATGTAGATATTTTTATTTTCATCAAAATGTATCATGATATTATATTTTTAAGTATCCTTTCTGCCTGTTCTAATGATGTTGTTATTTTAACTCCTTTATATTCTATTACTACTATTGAGTGATCAAATCTTGAAAAGTGGCTACTTTTCTTGAATTTTTCAACCTCGCTTAATATATTAGTTCGATACATTCCATTATCAATTACTTCACCATCATTATTACTTACTGTTGATACATTTATGAATTTACCATTAATATTATTATATGCTGATACCCAATCTTTGAATGTGCTTCGATTAAGACTATTGACTCTTGCATATTAAGATATGTTCATTCCTGATAACTTATATTTTCTACAATGTTCATATCTTTCATAATCTGTATAATGCTTTCCCATAAAATAAAATCCTCCTAGTTTTCTACTATGAGGATATCAGTTTTCTTTCTTTTTGTAAGTGTGTTATTTTTTGACGTATACGATAATAAAATATAAGTAGACAGAAATGTTTACTTTTTTTATAAATTTAATTTAAATAGTTTAATGCATAAAATAAAAAAATCTTTTATGAATTATTATTTTATCATATAATAAAATATTATAAAGATAGTTTTTTTTATAAAAACTTATTTTATTATAATTTGATAAAGCAATTGCTTACGAGGTGGAATGATATGGAAAAAATATTACTTAAAAATGTAAACATTTATGATGGAAAAATAGAAAGTGATGTTTTATATGATTATGATATTTTAATTGAAGATGGGTTAATTAAAAAAATCGCTAAAGATATTCAAATAAAAAATATAAAAACCATTAAATTAAATGGGGCTTATGTTATTCCAGGATTAATTAACCTTCATGTTCATTTACCAGCTAGTGGAAATATTAGCAAATCTAAAGTTTCTGACATGAAAAAATTAGTATCATTTATAAGCGATACTAAAATCGGTAGATTTATAGGCCTTAAAATTTGTGCAAAAAATGCTAAAACTGAATTATTATCTGGTGTTACAACGATAAGAACAGTTGGAGGAATATCAAATTTTGATTCTATTTTAAAAAATAAAATCAATAATAAAAAAATAATAGGTCCAAGAATTTTATGTGCTAATATGGCTATTGGTGTAAAAAATGGTCATATGGATGGAACAGTAGCCAAAGCAGCTTTAACTAATCAAGATGCTATAGAAATGATAAATAAAAGGAAGCAAGAAGGCGTTGATTTAATCAAATTAATGATTACAGGTGGAATTTTAGATACTAATGAAAAAGGTGTTATTGGTCTTTTAAAAATGCCACCAGAAATGGTGAAAGCTTGTACAAAAAGAGCTCATGAATTAAATCTTAAAGTTGCTGCGCATGTAGAAAGTAAACAAGGAGTTGAAGTGGCAATATTAAATGGTGTTGATACAATCGAACATGGAGCTAATGTAACTGCTGATATTTTGAATTTATTTAAAAAGCAAAATGGATCTTTTGTAGCTACTTTTTCACCAGCGATTCCTTTAAGTTATTTAAACCCAACTTTACTAGGATATGATGAAATTGCAAAATATAATAGCAATGTATTATTATCTGGAATGATAGAGTTTACTAGAAAATGTTTAAGTAAAAATATTTTAGTTGGTCTTGGGACAGATACAGGTTGTCCATTGGTTACACACTATAATATGTGGAGAGAATTAGTATTTTTAACTAAATGTGTTAAAGAAATAGACAATAAACATGCAATTAATATGGCAACTTTAAAAAATGCAATGATTGCAAATATAGATAATATTACGGGAAGTATTGAAGAAGGAAAAAGTGCTGATTTATTAATATTAAAAGAAAATCCAATTTTATCATTAGAAACATTAAAAAACCCTTTATATGTAGTTGGTAAAGGAAAAATTTATAAAAGTAAAATAAAACGTTTAAAGAAGGTTGAAAATCTTTTAGATGAAGCAACAAACTTGTTAAACAAATAAACTTGATTTATAAAATAAATCAACTTTACTATCAAAAATAAAAATGCTATATTATAAAAAGAAAGGAATGGAATAAATATGGCATATATTGAACTTAAAAATGTTTGTAAAACATATAAAATGGGCGAAGTTGAAATTAAAGCTTTAGAAAATACTAGTTTCGAAATTAAAAAAGGAGAATTAGTTGTAATATTAGGTCCAAGTGGAGCTGGGAAGACAACATGCTTGAATATTTTAGGAGGTATGGATTCTTTAACAAGTGGTGAAGTTATAGTCGATGGTGTTAGCATTAGCAAATTAAAAAGCAAGGATTTAATCACTTATAGAAGAAATGATATAGGCTTTGTCTTTCAATTTTATAATTTAGTACAAAATTTAACAGCTCTTGAAAATGTTGAACTTGCAGTTCAATTATGCAAAGATTATCATAATCCTTCTAAAATATTAGATAGTGTTGGTTTGCAAGATAGAAAGCAAAATTTTCCAGCGCAATTATCAGGTGGAGAGCAACAAAGAGTTGCTATTGCTAGAGCAATTGCTAAAAATCCTAAATTATTGTTATGTGATGAACCGACAGGAGCATTAGATTATACAACAGGAAAACAAATTTTAGGTCTATTAGAAAATGAATCTAGAACTTACCATATGACAGTTGTAATTATTACTCATAATAGTGCTATTGCACCAATGGCTGATAAAATAATTAAATTTAAAAATGGTACAGTTAGTGAAGTAATAATAAATGAAAAGCCAAAGAAAATTGAGGAAATAGAGTGGTGAAAAACCAGATTATCGTATCTTCTTTTCGAGAGATAAAAAGTTCATTATCTAGATTTTTATCATTATTAATGATGAGTTTACTTGGAGTTTTTGTTTTTGTTGGCTTAAAAGCAACTAATCCATTTATGGTTAACTCTTTAGATAAGTATTTAGATAGTCAAAATATTTATGATATAAAACTTACATCTACTATTGGATTTGACAATGAAAGCATAAATAAGTTAAAAGAAAACGATAAAATATTAGATGTTGAAGAAGCTAACTACACTGACATTGAATTTAAAGGAAAAAATGACAAAGAATATACAATAAGAATTCATTCTAATCAAGATAAAATTAATTGTACAAATCTTGTAATAAGTGGAAACGATTTATATGTTGAACAAAATTTTCTTGATGTCACAGGCTATGAAATTGGTGATACTTTATCTTTATTAACTAATGAACTTAAATATAATGAATTTATAATTAAAGGTAGTATCGATAGTGCATTATATTTTAATAATGCTAAGCTTAATATCAATCATGGCAAAACAAATATTGGAAGCGGTACCTTAAATTTTTATGGCTTTGTTGATAAAGCAGCATTTAATATGGATTATTATAAAAATATATATGTAACAGTAAAAAATGCTAAAGATGAAACAACAAATTCTACTAGATATAAATCACTAGTTGATGAAGTTTTAAAAAATATAAATAGCGATACTATTATTGAAAATAGACTTAAAACATTAAATGATGCATTAAATACAATTAATGAAGACATAAATAATTATAATGTTTATAAAGAAAAAGTAGATTTATACGACAAAACTAAAATTGAAGTTGATAAGGCTCTAGAAGATTTAGGCTTTGCTTCTTATGATGATTTTATTATTTATTATGATTCATTAGAAAATATAGATGGTAATTTTGTAAAGTTATATAATTCAATTAATGAACTAAAAAATAATAAAGTAACAATAGAAAATATTAGAAATATTCTCTCTACGCAAAAAGATAATTATGATAAAGAAATTGTAACTAAAGAAGAAGTTACAAAATTAATAAATAATTATCAAATAATTAAAAGTGATAGATTAGATGATAGTACATATAAAAGTTATATAGATGATGCTAAATCTATAGAAAATCTTTCTTCTTTATTTCCAATTGTTTTCTATGCAGTTGCAATTCTTGTATCATTAGTTTCGATGAATAGAATGGTTGAAGATGATAGAATTATAATTGGAACATTTAAATCACTTGGATTTGATAATAAACATATATTAACCAAATATTTATTATTTTCTTTAATTGCTACAATTGTTGGAGGATTAATTGGAGCTGTTGCTGGAATATTTATTATTCCGACAATGATTAACAATATTTATAAAATATTGTTTGATTTACCAAAATTTTATTATGGATTAAACTTAGGTCCAACATTAATTGGTTTTTTCTTTTCAGCTTTATGTATTTGTGGTGTTACTTTATTTACAGTTTTAAAAGTTTTAAAAGAAAAGCCAGCAGAATTATTACGACCAAAGTCACCAAAAGCAGGTAAAAGAATTTTAATTGAAAAAAGTAAAATATGGGAAAAAATTAACTTTTCTAATAAAATAACAATTAGAAATTTAGTGCGTTATAAGAAAAGAGTTATCATTACCATTTTAAGTATTACAGGTTGTTGTGCCTTAATGTTATGTGGATTTGGTATAAAAGATTCCATAGCAGATTTACCTTCAAAACAATATGAATATATTATTCAAGAAGATGCGACAATTGTCTTAAATAATGTAGATTATGATAAGGCAAATGATATATTAAATAAAAAAGAAATAAAAGATAATACAAAAGTAATGAATATTAATGGAACAATAAATAATTATGATATTAATATAGATATACTTGATGATAATTATGAAAGTTTTATTAACTTTTATGATGTAAATAGCAAAGAAAAAATTTCCTTAGAAGAAGATAAAGTTATTATTAGTGATAAATTAGCAAGTCTTTTAAAAGTCAAACAAGGAGATACTATTACTTTCTATGATTCTTCTTTAAATGAGTATACATACAAAATAAGTGCTGTTTGTGAATATTATATTTCTCATTATGTTTATATGAGTAAAAACACTTATGAAAAAACAAACAATAAATATTATATTAATTGTGCTTATTTAAAATTAATAGATTTAGACGACACACACAAAAATGATTTACAAATAGAATTACTTGAAAATGAAAATGTTTTAAATTTAAGTTATGTTTCAAGTATTATATCTAGTGCAAATGATATGCTTAAAACTTTAAATAAAGTTGTTATAATATTAATTGTTTTATCTGCAATGTTATCATTTGTTGTTTTATATAACTTATCAAGTATAAATATTCAAGAAAGAAAAAGAGAAATAGCAACTCTAAAAGTGTTAGGATTTTATCCAAAAGAAGTTGACCATTATATTACTACAGAAAACATTATTTTAACTATATTTGGAATAGTACTAGGATTAATTTTTGGCTATTTCTTTACAAATATTGTAGTTTCTACAGTAGAAATAGAATATGTAAGGTTTATTCATAAAATAAAAATATTTAGTTATATTTACTCAGCATTTATGTCAATAATATTTACTTTAATTGTGAATTCTATTACTCATTTTTCATTAAAAAATATCAATATGATTGAATCATTAAAAAGTGTAGAATAAAATAAAAAAGCCTCTTTTAAGTTAGTAACTTATAAATAGAAGCTTTTTTATTTTTTATCTTATTTCTAATAGATAGGCTTTACCACTATAATCATTTGTTTTAAATTTTTTAGTAAGTTTATTATAATAAATTGTCATTTTATTATTTTTAATAATGATACTATTTGTAACATCTTCTCTTGAATTATCAATTAAATTAACAAGATAGAATTTATTTTTAGTAATTTCTTCTTTAAAAGTTACTTTTAAAGTTTTGATATGATCAGAAAAAATAGCAATATTATCAACTAAAGATGAAATTTTAACAGAAACATTTACTTTATAATCATTATCGTTTCCATAATTTAATCTTTTAAATGTTCCAATAGCATAATTGTTATTTAAATCTTTACAACATACAACATATGGAATTTCTTTTAATGCTTTTACTTTTGGTAAAGAAGTATTTCTTGCAGCATAGCAAGGGCAAATTTGTTTTACAAGAGCATTAGTGACATTATCACACCAGTATCCACCAAATTGGCAAGAATCTAAAAATGTTTCTTTAGAAGTTAAAATTTTAGTTCCAGCAAAGCAACTAGAAATTTTTCGATAATTAACATAAGCATATACTTCATTAGTTTTGTAGTTAAACATATTATTAGTAGGTTTTTTATCAAGTCTGGATATTTTATTTCTTTCAATGCCGACAGAACATCCTAATACAGCAGCTAAATATAATTCATCTTCAGCATTAATAATACCTTTGCTTTTCTTTAATAAATAGATCAAACGTTCAAGAGTAGTAGTTGTAGATAATTCTTCAGTTACATCATAACTTCTAAAAACTTCAGAAAACTTAACTACTTTATCTATATAATCAATCATTTCATTATTCCATGGGAAAATATATTTTTTATCTTCATCTTCACCATTGTTAAATCCGTTAACAGGATTAATGCACATAGCGTTTTCAATTATTAATTCAGGATAAATTTTTTTGCCTAAATTAACTAACATTTTTCTATAAGCTACATCGTTACAATAAGTTCCCCAGTCAACTTTCCAATAAGATATTCCTGCATATTTTGACCATAATAATCTTTCCTTAAAAAAGTTTTTTAAACCTTGAATTGATTTTTCATAGTCTTTGTCATATCCTTGAGCACAAACCCAAATGCCAACACCTTTCCAACCATAAGATTTAATTCTATCAACCATTTGTTTTAATTTTTCTTGAGGTGTACCTTTAAATGATGGAAAACGATCTTCTCTAATAATATGAGAAGCAAAAGGATATTTTTCTTTTACATTATAAGAATAAGGAACATCCCAACCATCATCTAAAACAAAATATAAAGAATCACGAAGCTCAGGATAAGCATTAACTATGCCATTTTTATTGTTAAAAATAGCTTCTTCATCTAAATAATCACGATTGCTTACTCTTTTTTTCTGACATAAAAAGTTTTGCGCTTGCCATGTACAATAGTAATCATATGTTTTCATAATAATACTCCTTTTATTTAAGAAGATTTTAGCATAAATTTTAAATAAAATAATGCAAATAATCATTTTCCTATTGCCTTTTATTTATAATAATAGTACTATATTTGCGGGAATGATTGTCTCCCTTGTTTAAAACAAAACCGCGTAAGCTGATGACATCTATGAATTTTTTCATAGTGCATCAGTTTTTTATTTTGGAGGAAAGAGAATGTTTTTAAGTTTAGCTTTGATTTTTATTTTAGGAATACTTGGTGGTTATTTATTTGAGAAAATAAAAATTCCTAAAATAATTTTTTATATTTTTTTAGGTATTCTTTTAGGACCATCTTTACTTAATGTTATCTCAACGAATTTATTAAACATATCAAGTTATTTAAGACAAATTGCTTTAGTTATTATTTTAACAAGATCTGGGCTTTCCTTAGATGTAAAAAAATTAAAAGAAATTGGAAGAAGTGCAATATTAATGTGTTTCTTGCCAGCAACTTTTGAAATAATAGGTGTTTGTATATTTGCACCTATGATTTTAAATATTTCTATTCTTGAATCTTTATTACTTGGTAGTGTTTTAGCAGCTGTTTCACCTGCAATTGTAGTACCTAGAATGATAAAATTACAAAATGAAGGCTATGGAAATAAAAATCATGTTTGTGAATTAATAATGGCAGGAGCTTCTTGTGATGACATCTATGTAATAGTATTATTTTATTCGTTTAAAAGTTTGCTGTCTTCTTCATCTTTTAGTTTTCAAAGTTTTTTACAAATACCTATTAGTATTATTATGGGAATAATTTGTGGAATAATATTTGCTATAGCTTTGATTTTTATTTTTAAAAAGCTTTCAATTTCCACTCCAATTAAGGTTGGATTATTATTAGGAATTTCTTTTCTTTTATTAGAACTCGAAACTTTATTAAAGCAATATATATATATTTCAGCATTACTAGCAATTATTGTTATAGGAATAATTATTTTGAAATTTTTACCTAATCAAGCTAAAGAAATCCAAAAGTCTTATAATTCATTATGGAATAGCTTCGAACTGTTATTATTTTCCTTGGTTGGAATGGCCATTGATGCAAAATATGCTTTTTCTAAAGAAGGACTATTAATTCTGCTATTAATAATAGTAGCTTTATTATTTAGATCACTTGGAGTCATATGTTGTTTGATAGCTACCAAATTTTCTTTTAAAGAAAAATTATTTATTATATTTTCTTATCTTCCAAAAGCAACAGTTCAAGCATCAATTGGGGCAATTGCTTTAAATGAAGGATTAAGTTGTGGACCTATTATTTTAGTAGCAGCAGTAATATCCATTTTATTTACTGCGCCTCTTGGAGCAAGTTTAATGGACAATACTTATAAAAAATTATTAGTTAAAGAATAATAAAAAGGAAGTTTGATCTTCCTTTTTATTGTTTATTAAGATTACGTTTTTTTCTTGCACGTTTGCTTTGAAAACGTTTAACTTCAAAGAAAACAATTAGAGCAACTACTCCACCTAAAAATACAAACATTACCCAAGAAATATTATTTCCTTTTACACGAATCCACATTTCGGTAACTTTATTATTTTGTGCTCCAAAATCTTTCATAACAGCAAGTCTTGAAATAGTATCTTCATCAGGATATTGAGCATATAATTGTCTATTAACTTCAGAAGTATGAATGATAAAAGAATCAATTGGATTACCATCTTCATCAACAATGTTTGTTCCTTTAAAGAAGTATGATAAGTCATATTCAGTAGTATTTTCAATATCATCAGCTTCATACCATTCTTGAACTAAATTCCAAATATCTTGTCCAGCAATAGCAGAAGTATAACCGATAGCATTCATATTTTGGCTTGCAATGTCAGGATTGCATAAAAAGTTCATTAATTCTTGTGCAAGTTCAATATTTGCACCTTTTGGCATTACCCAACCATCAAACCAAATATTTGATCCTTCTTCAGGAATAGTATAATTTAAAATGAAATCTTCTTCTTCAGCTAAATCAAGAGAATATACAGCATCTCCAGACCAGCATAAATTGACATAGTAATTACCTTTAATTATATTTTCTTTTCCTGTATCAACTTCAAATTCATAAATGTTTTCTTTTGCTTTCTTTAAGTCAGCTTCTACAAGAGAAATAGTTTTATCATCACATCGATTCATTACATTTGTAATGATTTGATTGTATTCATCTCTAGTAATATTATGTTTTTCATACATTTCTTTAGCAAAAAGAAGCTCTTCTTTGAAAATATGTAAAGTTGAAGTGATATATGTATCACGAATACTATCTTTTAAAGATGTTTGTTTTGCATGATTTGTATCCCAAATTATATCCCAAGATGATACTTCATCAAAGGAGATTTTGCTAGGATCATACATAAATCCAACAGCTCCCCACATATATGGAACAGCATATTCTTTAAATTTTACAGTTTCATTTGTAACATTATTTTTAGTTGTTAATTCATCAAAAACATTTTTAATATATGGTGAGCCATAATTATCATAGTTTTCAAATGATCTATTTACTTTTTCAAGCATATCATTTTGAATTAATTTATCAATCATATATTCAGAAGGGCAAACTAAATCATAAGATACTCCCCCAGCTTTTAATTGATTAAATAAATCTTCGTTTGTTTCATAAGTAGAATATTCTACTTTAACATTTTTATTTAAAACATTTTTACAATATTGTTCGAATTGTGTTAAAACACTTACTGTTCCTTCTTCTTCATTTGTTTCACAAATATAATCAGCACAGTTATAAACATTTAAAACTGTTACATTTTTAGAACTATTTGTGTTGCTATTATTATTTCCACAACTAGTAATTGAAAAACAAATTGCAAAAATTGCACTTAAAGACACTAATTTATTATTTTTCATAATTACCTCCCTAATGAATGATCAACATTCTTTTTATTTTTTCTTTTGCTAATAATTCCATATACTATTACACCAATAGCAATTAAAACAAAGATAATTGTTGTAAGTGATCTAAATTGTAATGGAACACCAGCTTTAACCATTTTTTCATAGACAAATGTTGAAATTGTTTTATATGTTGTGTGAGAAGTATAAGCTGTAATAATATAATCATCAAGAGAAAGAGTTATTGAAAGTAAAAAGCCAGAAATTATTCCAGGCATTATTTCTGGAATTACAACTTTAATTAAAGCTTTTACTGGAGTTGCTCCAAGATCAAGAGCGGCTTCATATTCATTTGGATCCATTTGTTGAAGTTTTGGCATAACATTTAAAACAACAAATGGTATTGTTAAGACAACATGACCTATAAGTAAAGTTGCAAAATTTAATTCAAGTCCTAAAAATGCATATAAAATTCTTAAAGATAAGGCAGTAACAATTTCGGCGTTTACTATGGAAATATTAGCAATTCCATTTAAAGTACGTTTAACTTTTCTACTAGAATAGAATATTCCAATAGCTCCTAAAGTTCCAATTATTGTAGAAACTGCAGCAGCAGCTAAAGCAATTTCTATAGTGTGTAATACAGCCACCCATAAGCCTTTAGAATCAGGAATGGATAGATTAAATAAATCTTTATATAATTTTAAAGTAAATGGATGATAAACACCAATAGCAGGCCTATTTGTATTTTGAAATGAATAAATCATCAAAAGAAAAATAGGTAAATACATTAAAAGTAAAATAAAATAAATATATGCTTTTCCTAAAATCTTTTTTACCATACTTTTCCACCTGCTTTCTTTTCTTGAGATTTATTATTAGACATATTTGTATAACGCATAATAATAAATAATATTATTAATAGTACAATTGATGCAGCACTACCATAATTCCATTGGGCTTGTGAAAAATAAGAGTTTATTAAATCTCCCATAATTTGTAACTTACCATTTGAGAAAACATAAGAAATAACATATGAACACATAGTTGGCATAAATACCATAGTGGCTGCACTAATAATACCAGGCATAGACATAGGAATAATAGCTTTTATAAAAACATATGCTGGTTTTGCACCAAGATCACTTGCAGCTTCGATAACGCTTTTATCTAGTTTTAGCATTGTTGAATATAATGGCAATATTACAAATGGCAAATAATCATAGACCATAGCAATAATAACACAAGTATACATACCAACAGTTGTTGATGGTTCAAGATTAATAAACTGCAATAATTCTTTTGTAGCGTTACTTCTAAGTACAAAGTTTATCCACATAGGCATAATAAAGAAGTAGACTAATACTTTTGATTTATTTACTTTTCGATTGGCAAGTAAATAAGCAAGAGGATAACCTATCAGCAAACATAAAATAGTTGTGAGTAATGAAATAAATAACGAAACAACTAGAGTATTTAGGTTTGCTGAAGTGAAAACAGTTTTATAATTTTGTAATGTAAAATGCCAATTAGGCGTTGTGAATGAATATATAATAATTAATACAAGAGGACAAACTACAAAGGAAATAAGAAATAATGCGTAAGGAATAGCAAAATGTTTTCTACTTAACTTTATCATTATTATTTACCTTCAATTTCATTTTGATTTTTTCAGAAGGAATAATAATTCCTACGCGATCTGAAATATTATAAGTATATTCTGTATCAATTATATAATCTTCTTTAT
>CAKPXW010000040.1 GCA_934202505.1 uncultured Bacilli bacterium
GAATATATAGCTAGTAGGCTTGAAGGAAACACAAATACAGTTGTTTTTGGATTTATTGATTTATATGATAAAATAAAAAAAAGAAATCCAGAAATAAAAGATGCAAGTGATGAGGATAAAATATTTCTTACTCAAGAGTTTGCAAAAATAGCTTCTAAGCATAATTTAAAATTAAGATTATGTTCAAAAGAAAAATGGCTTAAAGAATATGGAATTGATGTTGATGGATGTTTAAGATTAGAAGATTACGAAAAAGCAATAGGCTTAAGTTTAAGCCCTATGCAAAAAATGCAAGCAAGAAAAGAATATTGCAGCTGCTATTTATCAAATGATATAGGTGAATATAATTCGTGTTTACATTTATGTAAGTATTGTTATGCAAATGGAATGGTAAGTAAAGTAATAGATAATTTCAGTATTCATGATGACAATTCACCATTTTTAATAGGTAAAAACTTACCAAATGATATAATTAAAGAAGCTAAGCAAGAATCTTGGATAGTTTCAACTTTATTTCAAGAAAAACCATCAGTTTAAGGCTGATGGTTTTTTATTTTTCATAGCAATAAAATATATGATTCCAGCAATAATAAATAATATTGAAATATATTGTGAAGGTGAAAGGCCTAATAACGTAAAACCTCTTTCATCTCCTCTTAAAAACTCAATCAAAAATCTAAAGATTCCATAACTAATTAAATAAATAGTGAAATTATATTCAAAATTTATTTTCATAGCAAGATAAAATAAAGCGATAAATAGTAGAAGTAAGAAAAATGCTTCAAATAATTGTGTAGGATAAACTTTTTTCTCTAAATCTGGAAATTTAACGCCCCAAAAAGAATCGGTTTCTTTACCATAGCAACAACCAGCCATAAAGCAACCAATTCTACCAAAACAATGGGCAATTGATATACACGCTGGGGCAATAATACAAACTTTTGATATGCCAATGTCAACTTTTTTATAATAGTATATTTTATAAAGAGCAATAAAAGTAATTACTCCTCCAATTAATCCGCCATAGAATGTCATAGCTCCAGACAAATCTTTATTTTTGCCAATTAAATCATAAATTGCTTGAAATAGCATAGCAAAAGCAAAACCGATTATAATAGAAATTAAGGAGAGTATTTCATAATTAGTTCTAGTATTGCTAGATGCGTTATATTTTCTTTTCATAAATATTTCAAAAGAAATAAAACAAGCAATAACTCCTAAAGCAATACAAATAGAATAAGTATCAAATATCCATATTTTATCTAGCATTATTTTTCACTTCCTTTTTATAAACAATTAACCCATAAACACTATATATAAGAATAAAAATTAAAATAAACAAAATATACTCTATGCTAATTTTTTCAAAACTATAAAATATTGTAAACAAGGTGTCATTAAATAGATTAAATAAGAAATGGAAAATGATAGGCATAAGTATATTTTTGCTTAAAATATAAATAATAGCAAGTACTAAACCAATAGCAAATGTGTAACCAATTTGTGCTATAGTAAATAATAAATTACTTATAGAAATTTCCGAAAAGATATTAGCAATGTGCATTAATGAAAAATATAATGATGAAAAAAGTATAGTTTTAAATGTTGAATTGTTTTTTAATAAATTATTTAATACTAAATATCTAAAAATAATTTCTTCGCTTATAGAAACTAATAGATAATGAAAAATTTCAATAATAAATAAACTTAAATCAAATTCATTTAAAGAAATTTTAAAAACAAACAAATAGATAATATTGCAAAAACAAATTAAATAAAAGGGAATGCAATATAAAAATTTTTTATTAAATTTATTAAAAAATGGAAATTCATTTAATTTATTTTTTTTCATATAATAAAAAATAAAAATTAAAAACGCAACCAATGATATACTTGTTAATAATAAACATACTTTATCATTTTTAATGAATAATCCAAAAGGTAAAGAAGCACATAGTAAATAAATACATATTATCCAAATTATATCGTAAAAATCTATTTTTTTCATTTTCTTTTCTCCATACTAATTATAACCTATTGCAATAAAACATAAAACATTTTTTTTGTTGATTGATTAATTAATAAATTATATCGTTAAATTCAATTCTTTTGCCCTTTACATACATAAAATCATTGAAAAAAATTCATTTTAAAATATAATATAGTTGTGGATATTTATTTGATCCTATTTTATATAGAAATTTATAAAAATTAATTTGAAATAGAGGTGCAAAATGAAATATGGTTTTATAGAAAAAGTTATGTATTTTGGATATAAAAATACATTTAAAAAGAATTTAACTACAACATTAAAAGAAGATAGCCCAAAACAAGTAATGAAAAAAGCTCATACAAAATATAAAGATATTTTAAAAGATGTTGATCAATTTGAAAAAGGTGATAGATTTATAATTAACATTTTAAGTTGTGCTTTGTTATCTTCAATAATTTTGTCACTTGATAAAAAATATAGTCTTGAAGAAATTAGAACATATTATAAAAATTCTATGTGTGATAATACACTAACGAAAATGGCTTCTAAAAAAAGCAAAAGTTACACTTTAAAAGGAAGAAAAAAATTAAAACAACAAGCTAAATATAGTGAAAGCAATGCAAATCCTTATTCATGGAAATTTGAAGTTAAAGATGGAGAAACAATTAATCAATATACAGCATATTTTCATACTTGTGGCATTTGTTATTTAATGACAAAGCTTGGTTTAAAAGAGTATATTCCAGCAATGTGTACACTTGATTATGATATGGCAAGATTAAATAATACTATTTTTACAAGGAAGTATACACTTGCTGAAAATGGGCCTTATTGTGATTGCCATTATGATCATCAAGTTAAATAGTTAAAAAATATAAGTACAAAAAAGGAGAGTATCAATGAATATCAATAATAAATATGTTGTGACACAAATTATGGAATCTGGAGATACTAAAGGAATAATTAGATTAAAATTATCTAATTGGAACGGATTATGTTTTAAATTTCCAAGGAAACAATTATCTAAATTAAAAGAATTTAGTGAAGATATTGAAGAAAATCCATGCATATATCTTCTTCTTGGTGAAGAAGATATGAAACCAGTATGCTACATTGGAGAGACAGATGATGTTTTAACGAGAATGAACCAACATAAAGAAGACTATTGGAATGAAGTATTAATTTTTATTGGCGACAAAAGAAACTTTCCTTTAAATAAAGCAATCATTAAATATCTTGAAAATAAATCTTATGTGGAAGCAAAAAAAATCTCATTAGAAACAAATAGATATAGTATAAAAAATGGTAATACTCCAAAAAGTAGCCCTTTATCTTTTGAAGATAAAATTAGGGCAGATGAATACTTTGAACATATTAAAGAAGTATGCAGTATTCTTAATTATAAAGTGTTTGATTATTATATTTCGCAAAATGAAATTATATCAGATGATAATTTATTTTATATTAAAAAAGATAAAATAGATGCAAAAGGAAAAATAACAGATGAAGGATTTGTAGTACTCAAAGATTCTAAAGTTGCTAGTTCATTTACTTCTAAAACTACAAAATGCTTTGTAGAAACGGGAAGAAAGCTTCGTGAGGAAGGAGTAATTGTAAATGATGTTTTTACAAAAGATTGGTTATTTGGTTCCCCTTCTGGAGCATCAGTTATTGTAGTCGGCCATAATTCTAATGGAAGAAATGATTGGAAAGATAAACTAGGCCGTTCAATTAATGATTTAGAAAAGTAAAAAAAAGAAAAGAAATTAGTAATATTATGGAAAACAATTTTACTATTGAAGATATTAAAGATAGTGTGGAATCTAAATGGCAAAGAAGTCAAAATTGCTTTTCAAATGCCATTATATCCAATGCTTGATAACTTTGATACAAATTCTTCTATTAATAATCATGGAAAAGTTTGGAACACTAGAAAAAATCATTTTGCTTGGAAAAAATACTTATGTAAAGATGTAGATAAAGAAGTTTCACCATATGCCTCTCCTGCAAGACAAAATGATTATACTAATTTACCACCTGCATATACATTTGTAGGTAACCAAGAACCATTTTATGATGAAACAGTAACTTTTATAAATAATTTAAGAAATGCTGGTGTTATAGCAAATATAGATATTTATCCGACAAATATGCATGCTTTTGATATGTTAAAACCAAAAGAAAAAATATCAAAAGAAGCTATTGATAAATTTAATAAACAATTTGAATATGCACTAGAAAATTATTTTACAAAATAAAATCTTAATATAAAAATACAATAAATTTAGTAAGGAGTTAGATATCATGAAAAAAAGTAAAGTAATGCAAATAATATCAGATGAAACATTAACATATTCGCAACAAGTGTTATCTTTAGCACGTCTTGCAGAAAATAGTGATAAAACTTTAAAAAGAAATCCTTTACTTGTAAAAGCCATTAAAGAAGGGAAAATTTGTGATTTAAATGAAGGCCTTGCTCCTTATAGACCGCGATATATTTTGCCTGATTATAAATTGTTATTGGAAAAAGGATGCAAATTTTTAGAATTAAAATCAGCTAAAAATCTTTTAGAAGCTTGCAATAATTTGCTAATTTTTTATCATCATGTTCCTTCAATTACTTCCTATCCTGTGTATTTAGGAAATTTTACAGAATTATTTTTACCATTTGAAAAAGAAGCAGATAATCCCTTAACAGAAGAAATTTTAGCTCTTTTTTTGAAAAATATAGACAAAACATTATGCGACTCTTTTGTCCATGCCAATATTGGACCACAAGATAGTAAAATAACTAGAATTATCTTAAAACTTACAGAATCAATGCAACTTGCTATTCCAAATATTACCCTTTTATATGATGAAAATATTACACCTGATGATTTAGCAAATGCGGCAATAAAAGTAATGTTAAAAACAGCTAAACCATCTTTTGCTAATCATAAAATGTATGCAAAAGAACATCAAAATAATCCATACGCTATTGCTAGTTGTTATAATGCTTTAAATATTGGTGGTGGAGGATATACTCTTCCAAGACTTAGATTGTATGAAATTAGTAAAGAAGCCGAAGATATTAACGATTTCTTTGAAAATGTATTGCCTTTTTATGTGAATTTAATTTTAGAACTTATAGATCAAAGAATAAAATTTATTGTGGAAAAATCAAGTTTTTTCAAATCTAATTTTTTAGTGCTTGAAGAATTTGTAAATAGAGAAAAGTTTACTGGCATGGTTGGCGTTGTTGGAGTTGCTGAATGTGTAAATACTTTGTTAAAAATTAATGATAAATCTCAAGGGTTTGGAAATAACGAACAAGCAAATCTATTAGCAATTAAAGTCTTAGAAAAAATTGAAGAGATGGTTAATAATCATCATGGATTGTATTGCTCTTTATGCAATAATGTATATCAAATGCATGCTCAAGTTGGAATTGATAGTGACGGACTTGATAATTCTCCAGGATGTAGAATTCCAATTGGATATGAACCTAGTTTATTTGAGCATTTGCATCTTGAATCAAAATTACATAAATATTTTCCATGTGGTGTTGGAGATATATTTAAATTTGATCAACCATGGACTAATTATCCAGAGGCAATATTAGATATAATAAAAGGAGCATTTGCTAGTGGCATGCGTTACTTTACAGCTTATAATGAAGATAATGATGTTGTAAGAGTAACAGGCTATCTTGTTAAAAAAAGTGAAATTGAAAAGTTAACTAATGGAAAACAATCAATTAATAATTGTACAATTTTTGGTAAAGGTGCTAAAGAAAAAGGGCATGCTTTAGATAGAAAAGTATATGGAAAAGGCACCAATTAATAAAATCATTTATTTTTCAAATGTTGATGGACCAGGCAATAGAATGGCAATATTTTTTCAAAGTTGTCCTTTTAAATGCTTGTATTGTCATAACCCAGAAACAATTAATCTGTGCAATTCTTGTGGAAAATGCGTTAGTAGCTGTCCAAGTAATGCCTTAAATATCATTAATAATAAAGTGATTTGGGAGGAAGATAAATGTGTAAATTGTGATACTTGTATTTCTATTTGTCCTAACTTTTCAAGTCCAAAAGTAAAAATGTATTCAGTCGATGATTTGTTGAAAATAATAATTGAAATTAAACCATTTATTCGAGGAATTACAGTTTCAGGTGGTGAATGTTGTAACTATCCTAAATTCTTATATGAATTATTTTTAAAAATTAAAGAATTAGGCTTAACATGTCTTATAGACTCTAATGGTTATTATGATATGGAACAATTTAATAAATTAATTGTATTATCAGATGGAGTAATGTTAGATATTAAAGCAATAGATAATCAATTTCATAAGTTTTTAACAGGAAAAGAAAACAATATGGTTTTAAAAAATCTTAACTATTTATTAAATATAAATCGTTTAGAAGAAGTTAGAACTGTAATATTACCTAACTATGAAAAAGAAAATGAAAAAACAGTTTTAGAAGTTTCTAAAATCATTGGCAATAAAACTAAATATAAATTAATAAAATATCGTTATTTTGGGGTGAAAGAGACAGGAATTTTAAAGTTTGGGAAAGTAATAACAAGTCAAGATGAAATTGATAGATTAAAAGCAATTATTGATAGTAATGGATTTCAAGTGAAAATAGAAGAAAAATAAAAGAAAGGGAATAATTATGAAATATGTTTTAGTAACTGGAGCTTATGGTGGTATGGGAAAAGCTATGGTTAATACCTTATTAAATGAAGGCTTTTTTGTAATTGCCCTTGATAGAAAAATAGAAAAAGAAAATAAAGAAAGACTTTTTTCTATCGAAGTTGATATTACAAAAGAAGAAAATATTCAATTTGCTTTAAAAAAAGTAAAAGAAATAACTAATACTTTAGATGCTATAATACATTTTATAGGCATCTATATGTTAGATTCATTAGTAGAAATAACGACAGATGATTTAAAGAAAATATTTGATATTAATTTTTTTGGACCAGTTTTAATTAATAAAACATTTATTTCTATGCTACAAAAAGGAAGTAAAATTCTAATGGCTACAAGTGAGTTAGCGAAACTTGATCCTTTACCTTTTACAGGAATTTATGCAATAACCAAAAGTTCATTAGATAAGTATGCTTATTCTTTAAAAATGGAACTTCAACTTTTAGGAATATTTGTTTCTGTAGTAAGAGCAGGAGCAGTTAAAACTAATATGCTTAATGCTTCAACTAAAGCTTTAGATGATTTTTGTAATAATACTAAATTGTATTCTTGTAATGCCAAGCGTTTTAAAAACATTGTAGATAGTGTGGAAGCAAAATCAATAGAGCCTAGTAAAATAGCAAAATTAGTAATGAAAATTATATATAAGAAAAAGCCTTCATTTTCTTATAGTTTAAATAATAATTTTTTCCTTAAATTATTAAATATTTTACCTCATAAATTACAATTTTGGATAATAAAACAAGTTTTAAAAACTAAAAAGGAAAAATAAATATAGATGTAAAAAAAGAAGATGCATAGTGGGATGCTTTATTTGCCTAATGATGATAAAATAGTAAAAAAACAATTAAAGTGTTTAAAAAGATTACAAAAGTTTAATAAAAAAAGTTACAACTAATTTAAAAAGAAGAGACAAAATGCTCAAGGAAATGTTTGCTTCCGTAGGAAATAATTGCTATATAGAGCCACTTTTTATGCAAATTTTGGAGGCTATAAATGTCATTTAGGATATAATGTTTATATAAATTTTAATTTAACAACGGAGATGATACTAATATTTATATTGGAAGTAATACAATGATAGGATCAAATGTAACAATTGCTACAACTGGGCATCCAATTTTACCTGAACTTAGAAAAAAAGGTTATCAATACAATTTACCAGTACATATTGGTAAAAATTGCTGGTTAGGAGCAAATGTGATAGTCTTGTCAGGAGTTACAATTGGCGATAATAGTGTAATAGGAGCTGGAAGTGTTGTAAATAAAGATATTCCTTCAAATGTTGTTGCGGTTGGAAATCCTTGTAAAGTTTTAAGACAGATTAATGACAACGATAAAAAATATTATTATAAAGATAAATTAATAGAAATTTAGAAAACACATATATTGTGTTTTTTTTATCACAAAGTTAAAAATGGGATTTATTGAAATTAAATAAATAAGTATTATAATATATTATGAACTTGTTCATAAAAAGGAGAATTAAATGCCAAAAAAAATTTTAGCAAATAGAGAAAGCATAATTAAAGTCACTAATGACATTATAAAAAGTGAAAATTATGAAAACTTAAATTGCCGTTATATAGCTAATAAAGCAGGTATAGGACTTGGAACAATATATCATTTTTTCAAGTCAAAAGATGAGATTTTAGCGTATATTTTATTAGATGATTGGAAGTTACAGTTAAAATCTATTAAATTAAATTGCCCTATACTTGAAGGAGTAAAAAACATTTACAATGGACTAATGGCATTTTCAAAAAAGTATCATTCTTTATGGGAATATACAAAAAAATTTTCCAATGAATATACTTCTTATCTATCCAAACATTCGATACTAGTCAATCAAATTTCAGCATTATTAATCGACTTATATAAATTCAATGAGGAAAAATTCTTACAAGATGAAATTGAATTTATAGCCGAAATGATATTAATCTATGCAACAAGATTATATGATTATAGTAGAATGGAAAAAATATTCATTAAAATAATAGGAGGAAAATAAAATGGATAAATCTTTTAAAAACATACGTATAATGGATAATTTTTATCAATCATCATCTTTTTTTCCAATGCCACTTTGTTTAATCGGTACGCTTGATGAAGATGGCAAATTAACAAGTTTTGGCTCATATTCTTTATGCTTATCATATTATATTGCTGGCAAGGGATATTATGCTATGGTTCTTGAATGCAGAAATACTTCTAACACTTGTAAAGGTTTATTACGTCATGGAAAATGTACAATAAACTTCTTACCATTTTCTAAGAAAAATTTTCAAGAACATGTTCGCTTAGGCTTTCCAGGGGATACTCCAGAAGAAAAAATGAAAGATTTTTTATTTACAGTAGGAGATGGTAAGTCAAAAGAAAATGATCCAAATGGTAATTACCCAAAAATTGTAAATGAAGCTTATCAAGTATTTGAATGTACATGGGTAAAAGAACTAGACAATGCTCAAGATGACAAAGTCCAAGAAGAATATGAAGGGCCATATCATGATTTTAATGGAATAACTTCAAAATTTGGGGCACACTTTATTTTAAAAATTGATAATATTTTATTAAAAGAAAAATATTATGATGCTTTAATTAATGGAGTTACAAAAAATAATTTTTGTCCACTTCCTACAAACTGGGGATATAGAGATTCAAAATATTTTTGGTGCTCAGATTATAAAAAGCCTCTTCCAGTAGGAATTCCAGATAAGGAAGTTGATCTTACTTCTGTAAGATATGCTGCAGATAGATTAAATAGTGATGTTAAGTTTACAGATGATGCTTTAAAAATGATCGTTAAAGTTCCACGACCTTTCTTAAAAACAGTTTTGCTTGGTTGTGTAAAATGGGCAAATGAAAACAATTGTAAGTTGATAACAGAAAAAGAAATGAAAATCATTAATGATAAAAGATCAAAAGAAAAGCAAAAGAAATAGAGGTAGTGAAATGAAAATCGTTTTAGCAGGAGCTTATGGAAAATTAGGATTAGATATCTTTAAAGAATTGTTAAATCAAGGACATTATGTTGTCGCTGCCGATTTAATAGAAAAAGATATTAAAGAATTAGACAAAAGTAAATATGAATTTAAAAAAATTGATGTAACAAATAAGCAAAGTTTAAATGGCTTATGCGATGGAGCAGATGTTGTTATATCAACAGTTGGTTTAACAACATCATCAGCAAAATTATCAAATTATGATATTGATTACCAAGGGAATTTAAACATTTTAGAAGAAGCAAAGAAAGCCAATGTAAAAAACTTTGCTTATGTTTCTGTAATTAGAGCAAATGAAGCCGACGATGTTCCTATGGTACATGCAAAATATTTGTTTGAAGAAAAGTTAAAAGATAGCAAAATTAGTTATGTTATATATCGACCAACAGGATATTTTTATGACATTGTAAAAGTATTTAGACCAATGATAGAAAATGGAAAAGTAACTTTACTTGGAAAAAAAGATGTTTCAGCAAATGTAATTGATACAGTAGATTTAGCAAAATTTATTGTTCAAACAATGCAAGATAATAATCAAACATATGACATTGGTGGAAAAGAAACTTATACTTATCGAGAAATTGCTAATATGTGCTTTAAAGCAGCCGGCAAAGAAGGCGTTATTAAAACTGCTCCAGCATGGTTATTTTCTATGCTCGCTTCACTTCCAAAGAATAAGAAAAATGGAAAATGGGCAGTTATTAAATTTTCAAAATTTACTTTAACACACGATATGGTTGGAAGCACAAAATTTGGTGATAACTCTTTTAAAAAATATATTGATGATAGTTTTAAGAAAGGTAGCAATTAATTATGTATTGGTGGCCTTTAACTTGTATATTTTTATTAATATCAGCAATATGTTGTTCAATAGGTTTTAAAAAATTTGTTTACTTTCTATCAATAGGTTATGGCTTTTCAGTTGTCGGTCTTGGCATTGCCTATACAGTAGTGGCTTTTATGCATAACACATGGGATATAATAGGCTTATTATTTACTATTTTATTTATAGTATATGGAATAAGATTATCAGGATTTTTGTTAGTAAGAGAAATAAAAAATGCCTCTTATAGAAAAGTTTTAAAAGAAGCTACAAAAGATGGCGAAAAGAAAATGCCTTTTGCAGTTAAATTCGCAATTTGGGTATCTGTTTCTTTATTATATTTTGCTGAAACTTGTCCAGTTTTTTATAGAGCAGAAAACTCATTACATACAAACATAGAACTATTAAGATTTGATAATCTTTCATCAGTTAATTTTGTAGGATTAATTGCTCCGATAGTTGGTTTTATTATTTCAGTTGTTGGGTTATTATTAGAAACATTTGCAGATGCCCAAAAAACTGCTCAAAAGAAAGAAAATCCTAATATGGTAGCTACTAAAAAATTATATAAAATGGTACGTTGCCCAAATTATTTCGGCGAAATTGTTTTTTGGACAGGAGTATTTGTTAGTGGTTTACAAGCATTTAATAATGTAGGACAATGGATTATGGCTATTTGTGGTTATATTTGTATCGTATATGTAATGCTTGATTCAGCAAAAAGATTGGATCGTAGACAAGAAAAAAGATATGGTCAAATAGTAGAATATAGACAATATGCCGATACAACACCATTAATTATTCCATTAATACCTCTATATCATTTAGGAAAAGAAAAAAAAGAGGTTAAATAATATGGGAATATTAATGGCATTAGTGGATTATATTCCAGTTGCACTATTTTTAATAGCTTCAATTTTTTATCAAAGAGCACTTTATAATAAAATGAGTAAGGGAGCTTTTGCCTTATTTTCAGCAGGAACAATTTTTGTATTTGTTGCAGGCTTTTTTAAAGCAACACATAAACTTTTATTTGAAGCAAATATTTGTAATTTTTATTTATTAAGTGAATGCTTCTTTCCAATGCAAACTATCGGATTTGTTCTTGCAGGGTGTGGAATAGTTGCAATGCTTATTTATCCACAAGGGAAAAATACAGCTTATAGTATAGCAATATTACCTATAATATTATGGATGGTTGCAAGCACTAAAGATTTTAAAGGGACAATGTTATTTGTTGCGTTAATGGTTTTAGGTGTTCTTATTCTTGATTACAGTTTAGCCTACATTGCAATTAAAAGAAAAAATTATTTAATTCTTTTATTTCTAGTTATAGCTTTTATTGCTACATTAGGAATGGGATATTTATCGAGTAAAAGCGAAATATCCGATTGGTATAAAGAAATTATAAATTTAATTGGACAAGCAAGTTTTTTAACCTCGGCAATTTTATTTAAAAAAAGAGGTTTATATAACATAAACTATTTAGATTTCAAAAAATAATGTTATAATAATATCGCTAAAATTTGAAAAGAGGGATAATGATGACATTAAATGAAATATGGGAAAATATTAAACCATGGTTAACATCTACAGGAATAAAAATTATTATTTCAATTGTAATACTTATTGTATCTTTTTCAATTATTAATATTATTAGTAAAAAGATAGCTAAACATTCTAATAAAATAGAAAAAGATAAAAAAATTGATAAAACTTTATATAGAACATTAAGTTATATTTTCAAAGTTGGATTAAAAATATTAGTATTAATAGCAATTATTGGATACTTAGGATTAGATACTAGTGGTATTTCAGCTTTAGTAGCTTCTCTTGGTGTTGGTGTTGGTCTTGCAGTAAATGGAACATTATCTAATTTTGCTGGAGGAATTTTACTTTTAATAACTCATCCATTTAAAGATGATGATTTTATAGAAGCATGTGGATATAAAGGAACCGTTGAAGATATTTTTATTTGTAATACCAAAATAAGAACACCAGATAATAAAGTCGTTTACTTACCAAATGGAAAATTATCAACTTCTGAAATAGTAAATTATTCAGAAAAAGATACAAGAAGAGTTGATTTGACTTTTTCCATTGCTTATTCTAATGATTTTGAAAAGGCTGAAAAAATTATTCAAGATGTTTGTAATAAGAATTCTTTAATTTTAAAAGATCCAGCTCCAACTATAAGAGTTAATGCCCATAGTTCTAGTAGCATAGATATTATAACTTTAGTTTGGTGCAAAAATGAAAATTATTGGGATGCTTATTTTTCAATGTTAGAAGAAGTAAAAAAAGCATTTGATGAAAATAATATCGAAATACCATTTAATCAAATGGATGTTCATATAAAGAATAATTAATGTATATCAATAAAAAAAATCACAATTTTGTCAATGTCATTAAGTTAAGAATGACAATTTTAAGAAGAGATGCACAAAATTGCACCCCTTCTTTTTTGTTGTCCAAA
>CAKPXW010000041.1 GCA_934202505.1 uncultured Bacilli bacterium
GTGTACATGTAGCCTACTATCAAGAAAAACCAACTATAAATGATTTTTGCAATGAAAACGATAATAATGGAGCAATACATAGAGCAATACATGGTATTATGTATCTTATTGAAGATCATGCAAAAAAAGCCTCAATACCTTTAAGATTTGCAGCTACTAAATTAATTGAAAGCGATAAAATAGTAATAGATGCTTTAAAACTTAGTAAAAATGAACTAGAAATGGTAGAACATATTGTTTTACAAATGGAACAAGAATGTGGACTTGATAGAAGTGCAGCCATTGCTGATATGCGATATAAATTTATAGATAAAGTTTGTAAAGAATGTGTAATTAAACCACATGAGTCAAAAGAGCATATAAGAAGTCAAAAAATAGATAAAATACTAACTGGAAAATATAGTGCTCTTCCTGTATTTATTTTAATATTAGGATTAGTTTTCTTTTTAACTTTTAATGTGATTGGAAAAGCGTTTCAAGATTTATTAGCTTTCGGTGTAAATACATTATCTGTGAATTTAGATAAATGGTTTACTTCTATGAAAGTTAACAACATTCTTCATTCTCTAGTAATAGATGGAATATTTAACGGAGTAGGTAGCGTAATATCTTTTATGCCAATAATTGTAGTTTTATTTTTCTTTTTATCATTTCTAGAAGATTCTGGATACATGGCACGTATTGCCTTTGTTATGGATAAATTACTTAGAAAAATAGGCTTGTCAGGCAAATCAATAGTTCCACTATTAATGGGGTTTGGTTGTACAGTACCAGGGGTAATGGCAACAAGAACTCTTTCTTCGGATCGTGATAGAAAAATGACAATTATGCTAACGCCTTTTATGAGTTGTTCGGCAAAACTTCCAATTTATAGTTTTTTAGTTCAACTATTTTTTAAAAACTATGCTTGGCTAGTAATGATTGTTTTATATATTCTAGGCATTATTATAGGAATTATAGTTGCATTTATTTCTAAAAAGTTCTTCTATAAAGGTGAAGCAGTACCTTTTGTCATGGAACTTCCAAATTATCGTATGCCAACGATGAAAAATGTTGGACAATTATTATGGGAAAAAGTAGCAGATTTTTTAAAAAGAGCCTTTGGAATTATTTTAATTGCCACTATCATAATTTGGTTTTTGCAATCATTTAACTTTAGTTTTGAATTTGTAAATGATTCTTCTACAAGTATGTTATCAAAAATAGCTGGAATAATAAGTCCAATATTTGCTCCTTTAGGTTTTAATGATTATCGAATTACTACAGGACTAATTTCTGGAATACTTGCCAAAGAAGGCGTTGTATCAACTTTAATGGTATTGTTTGGTTCTAAAGAAGCAATATTTGCTTTTTTAAATCCTTATGCTGCTTTTTGTTTATTAATTTTTTGCTTATTATATACTCCATGTGTAGCAGCTTTATCCTCTATTAATCGAGAACTTGGAACTAAATATACTTTATCCATTGCTACATTCCAATTTATAATTGCTTGGTTAGTTTCTGGATTATTTAGCTTAATATTTCATATTATAGGAGTGATGTAAATGAAGTTAATTGACATTATTATAATAATCGTTATATTAATTATAGTTATAATATCTTTTTTAATTGTAAAAAATGGCAAAGGAAAATGCTCATGTTGTAATAAAGAATGCATTTATAAGAAAAATAAAGAATAATGGATATTGTATTATGGAGAATTATAAATTTAAATATAAAACGCCAGCTATGTTTGAAAACATTATATTATTAAGCAATGGAACCAAGTTGACTGGACTATATTTTGAAAATTCCAAAGATGGAAATAAATTTAATGATAATAATTATATAGAAAAACTATTACCGATTTTTAAGAAAACAATTAATTGGCTAGATATTTATTTTCAAGGGAAAAATCCTCCATTTTCTATTGATTATTGTTTAGAAAATAATACTCCATTCCAAAAAGAAGTAATTAACATTATTAAAACAATTCCTTATGGACAAGTAATTACTTATAATGAGATAACTATAGAAATAGCCAAAAGAAAAAATATAAAAAGAATGTCTTGCCAAGCAATAGGACATGCAGTTGGCAGTAATCCTATTTGCATAATTATTCCTTGTCATAGAGTAGTTGGCATTAATAAAACACTTGTGGGCTATAGTGGAAAGATAAAAAACAAAATTGAACTTTTAAAAATAGAAGGAATTGATGTAGAAAACTATAAAATACCTAAAGAAAAGATAGTTAGAAGATGTAGTTGGGTAAACTTAAAAAATCCATTATATGTTAATTACCATGATAATTATTGGGGAAAATTAAATCTTGATGAAAAATATTTGTTTCAAATGTTAATTCTTGAAAGCTTTCAAGCAGGTCTTTCTTGGGAATGTATCTTAAATAAACGAGAAGAATTTATAAAAGCATATGATAATTTTGATATAGAAAAAATTATTAAATATGATGATAATAAAATAAATGAATTACTTGAAAATAAAGGAATTATTAGAAATAAATTAAAAATAAAAGCAAGTATAAAAAATTCTATAATTTTTAAACAAATAGAAATTGAATATGGTTCTTTTAAAAATTATCTATTAAAATTTTCTAAAAATAAAATATATTATGAAGTAGGTAAAACAACTTCTCCATTATCTGATGAAATTTCAAATGATTTAATAAATAAAGGAATGAAATTTGTTGGCAGTACAATAATTTATTCTTATTTACAGGCAATAGGAATAATAAATTCTCATGAACATAATTGCTATAAATTTCATAAAAGAAATAAAAATGCTAAAGATTAATAACAAATCAAAAATAATCTATTTTTTTACTTGGATATTTTTAATATTATCTTTAATAATACCAGCAATTTTAATTGCATCTTTAAAAAATGTCTTAAAAGTATATGCTTTAGTTAGTATATGTTTAGCAATTTTTTTAACAATTTTTTTACCATTAATGATAATAGTATTACCAAAAATAATAAAAAAGAATTTAAAAGAAATAATAATTGAAAGTTATTATTTAGAATATAAAACCGATAGTGAATTAAATTCTTTTAAAATTAACTTGATTGATATAGAAGATATCAATTTTAAAAAAGGAAAACATTTATATGATTTATATTTTAAAAGAACTGATAATTATAGATATACAATAAATTGTCTATCACGTAAAAATATAAGAAAAATAGCTGATAAAATAAATAGAGAGATACCATTTAAAGATAAAGTATTTAAAGAAAGAATGAAAGATGGAATAACAAATCTGCTTTGGTTTGTAAAGGAAAATGTTTTTAAAATAGTTGTTTCTTTATTAGGAATTGCTATTACCATAATTTCATTTGTTATTTATTATCATTACAATGAATTACTTGCAGTTAAAATAATACTGCCAATAGTTTGTTCAGTTTTTGCTATCTTTAAAGCCTATAATTTTTATTTTAAAGAAAAAAATATATTTTTAGTTGCTCTATTTTATTTTGTTTATCTTATTTTAAGCTTTTCGCTACTATCTTTATTATTTGTTATGGAATTTAAAGAAAAAATGAATGCCTTAAATTTTTTATATTATTCATTTTTTCTTGCTCCATCTTTTGATATAGTAATAACACTTGGGTTATTACTATTATCAGGGATGTAAAAAAGTTTTTAAAAGTAGTAAAATATATAAGAGGTGATTAAAAATGGCATGCACAACTATTTTAGTAGGAAAGAAAGCAAGTTATGATGGATCCACATTAATAGCTAGAAATGATGATTCTCCATCAGGAGTATTTACTGCCAAAAAGATGGTGGTTATTAAAGAAAATAAACAGCCTAAAACATATATATCAAAAATTTCACATGTAAAAATTGATTTACCAGAATATTCTTATCGTACCACAATAACTCCAAATGTTGAAAAAGATGAAGGAGTCTGGGCTGCAAGTGGAATTAATAGATTTAATGTAGCAATGAGTGCTACAGAAACCATAACTTCAAATCCTTTGGTGTTAGGAGCAGATCCTCTAGTCATATATGATAAAAAATTAAATAGGATTGGTGGAATTGGAGAAGAAGATTTAGTTTACATTATTTTGCCATATATTAAAAGTGCTAAAGAGGGTGTATTAAGACTTGGAAGTTTACTTGAAAAATATGGAACATATGAATCAAATGGAATAGCTTTTAGTGATAAAAATGACATTTGGTATTTAGAAACAATAGGTGGACATCATTGGATAGCAAAAAAAGTAAAAGATGATCATTATGTAGTAATGCCAAATCAATTTGGTATTGATAATTTTGATTTTGAAGATGCATTTACTAAGCAAGAAGAAAATTTATGTTCTAAAGATTTAAAAGATTTTATTATTAATAATCATTTAGATTTAAATTTAGATAATAACTTTAATCCACGTTTAGCATTTGGTAGTCATAGCGATTCTGATCATACATATAACACACCAAGAGCTTGGTATATAACTAAATATTTAAATCCTAGTAAATATGACTTTGAAAAAGAATTAACACCAGAAAGTGACAATATTCCTTGGAGCAATATTCCTGAAAGAAAAATTACTATTGAAGATGTGAAATATTTATTATCATCACATTATCAAGGAACAGTTTATGATCCTTACTCTAAACTTAATGGAAAAGATTTTAAGCCAATTTATCGACCAATTGGAATTAGTAGAACAAGTTTTGTGCATATTAGTCAAATAAGACCATATGTAGATGATAACATTGCTGCCATTCAATGGCTAGGATTTGGAAGTAATGTGTTTAATACTTTAGTACCTGTTTATGCTAATGTAGATAAAATTCCAAATTATTTATCCAATACAACAATGCAAGTATCTACAAATAATTTTTACTGGGCAAGTAGACTAATTGGAGCTTTAGTTGATAGTCATTATCAAACGATAATTGTTTATATCGAAAGATATCAAAATAAAACAATGGCAAAAAATCATGAACTTATAATTAAATATGATAATGAATATTTAAAGACTAAAAATATTAATTGCTTAAATAAAGCAAATGATGAAATAACGAAAAATATTCAAAAAGAAACTGACAAAACATTATCTAATGTTTTATATCAAGCTAGTAATTTAATGAAAAATAGTTTTTCAAGATCGGATAACTAACAATTTAAGTGAAGTTTGTTTAATATAAACAACTTTACTTTTTTTTATTTGTGTGATAATAATATTAGGGTGCATAAAAAGAAGGAAACCAAAATGAAAGCAAAATTCAATTATATCCGAAACATTATTTTACCTTGTTTGATTTTTAGTTCATTAGTAGGTATTATTACATCTACTGTTGTTTTTGCTTTTAAATATGTTGCTTCTAAAATAATTTCTTTTTCTAATGAATTATATATTTTTATAAGAAATAATAAAATATATCTACCATTAGCAATAGCAATAGTTATCATATTATCTTTAATTTCATATGCAATTTATAAAAAATTTAAAACTACCAGAGGTGGAGGTATTCCTACGGCAATAGGAATATTAAGAGGAGTATTTACATTTTCATGGCTTCCAACTTTTTTTGGGATGATTTTATCATCATTTATAACTTTTTTTGTAGGCATTCCACTTGGTAATGAAGGACCATCTGTTATGCTTGGAACTTCAATTGGTAGAGGACTTACTAATAAATGTGGTAGGAAGAATAAAGCTTGGAATCGATATATTATGACAGGTGGTGCTTGCAGTGGTTTTGCTGTCGCCACTAATGCGCCAATTTCTGGTATATTTTTTGCTTTAGAAGAAGCCCATCAAAGATTCTCTCCAATGATTATTATGACAGCTTGTTGTTCTGTTATGTTTGGAATGGTAACAAGTGAATGGCTATCTGTTGCTACTAATATCGATATTAAATTATTCTCTGAATTATCTATAATTAAAATTGATATTTTCCATATTTGGATAAGTATTGCAATAGGTATTGTTGTAGGATTAGCGGCAGTGTTATTTTCCAAAGTATATGCGCTATCGAACTATTGCTCAAATAAGATAAAAGGATTAAAGCCATTAAAATTTGTTCTTCTATTTTTGATTTCTTTTTTTGTGGGTATTTTTTCTTTAGATTTTATAGGTACAGGTCATAATTTAATTGAAAAACTTTTTGTTAAAGATACTACACCTATTTGGTATATATTAATGTTAATTTTAATTTTTAGAACAATAATGACTTTACTTTCAAATAACGAAGGAATAACTGGAGGACTATTTATTCCAACTTTAACAATTGGAGCTATTGTTTCAAGTTTACTTGCTACATTATTGGTAAAGTTAAATTTAATTGATGCATCTTATTATAGTTCAATTGTTGCCATTGGCATTGCTTGTTCAATTGCTAGTATGATAAAAACTCCTATTACAGCAATTATTTTTTCAATTGAAGCCTTAGGGTGCTTTAATAATATTACTTTTGTTATTGTAGGAGTTGCAATTAGTTACATCATTACTGAAATATTTAAAGTTAAATCAATTAATGAATTAGTCATCGATAATCGTCTTGAAAAAGAGCATAAAGGGAAATCGCCTTTAGTTGTAGATACTTATCTTGAAGCTAAAAAAGATTGTTTTGCTATTGGTAAAAGTATAAGGGATATTTTTTGGCCAAATAACTTATTTGTATTATCAATTACCCATAATGAAAATGCACCAGTTGTTGATTCAGGGGGAGGAAAGGTTATTTGTGAACTGGATATTTTACATATTCGATTTGAAACATATAACATTGATTATACAAAAGAAGAATTATTAAATATTTTAGGAGAACAAGAAATTAAATTAACATCTCCAAAACATATATGATATAATGGAAATGGAGGTAAATTTAAAATGAAAGATTATACAAAACTAAATAAAACTTTAAAAATTATTGGCATAATTTTATCACCTATTGGTCTTATTTTTTCAATTGTTGGCTTTATAAGTTTCTTTAATGCATTTAATAGTGGAGAACAACCAAGATTGTTTTTTATGTGTTTTATTGGTTTGCCTTTAATTTTTCTAGGGCTTGCTTGTTTATTAATTGGTAGTTTAAAAGACATTCAAAGATATACTGCAAGTCAGACAGCACCAGTATCTAAAGATGTTGCAAATTATATGCTGGATGGTACAAGAGAAGAACTTTCTAAAACTATTAATAATGTAACAAATAATATGGTTACATGTCCAAAATGTGGTTGTAAAAATACAAATGATTCCACTTTTTGCAAAAATTGTGGAGAAAAATTAATTATTAAATGTCATGATTGTCAAACAAATAATAGTATTGATGCGACATATTGTAAAAAATGTGGTAAAAAGTTGGAAAAATAATTTTTAAATTGATTGTGTTTGTAAAAGTTGGAAAATAAAATTCCAACTTTTTAAATTATTAGACAAGTTATTTAAGCGTAAATAATGAATTATAATAAAAAGCATTGCATTTTTTGTCGAAATTTAATATTTTCCTTTATATTTTTGCTAAATTCGATTATAATTACTGATGGTAGGAAATTTTATTATGGAACAGGTAAGAGTTATAGAAATAAAACAAAACATATTTAAAGAAAATGAAGTCACTGCCGATAAGTTAAGAACAAATTTAAAAGAAAAAGGTGTATATCTTTTAAATTTAATGTCCTCCCCTGGTAGTGGCAAAACTACAACTTTGATAAAATTAATAAATGTTTTAAAAAAAGAGTTAAACATTATGGTTATGGAAGCAGATATTGATTCAGATGTAGATGCCAAAAAAATCAAAGAACAAACTGGGATAGAAACAATTCAATTACATACTGGTGGAATGTGTCATTTAGATGCAGCAATGACAAAACAGGGTTTAGATAATCTAAATCTTACAAATGTTGATTTAGTTATTCTTGAAAATGTAGGAAATCTTGTTTGCCCTGCAGAATTTGATACAGGAGCTTTTATTAATGTAAATATTTTGTCGGTTCCCGAAGGACATGATAAGCCTTTAAAATATCCATTAATGTATCAAGTTTGCGATTGTGTGATAATTAATAAAATAGATGTTGCACCATATTTTGATTTTGATGAAGAAAAATGTAAAGAATACATTCATGAAAGAAATAAAAATACTACAGTTTTCTCTATAAGTGCTAAAACAGGTCAAGGAATTGATAATGTAGCAAATTGGTTAATAAATACCATTCAAAAATGGAAAAAGGAGAAGTAATATGCCTGAAATGAGTAAAAAAATTATCCCAAATAAAATGGGAGAAAAAAATCCCAGTAAAAAAATTCTAAAATTAGGTCAAAAAATCACTGATGTAGTCCCTCATAAGATTAAAGGAATTTCATCTTCTGATCCAGAATATTGGGGCCTTGCAGAATTAGTAAGTGATGCAATGGCAGATGTTGCATTATCAATGAAACTTAGAAAACATTATACATTTTCGCAACTTTGCAAAATGAATAATATTACTAAAGATCAAGAAGAAAAATTCCAAGAATTATTAGATCAAATGAGTTATATTGGTCTTTTAGAATATGATTATGGTTATCATTATGATCATAATGGAAGAACAGCTCCACAAAGTGAAAGAAGATATATTCTTCCTTTATTTGTACCAGGTAGTGCTGAACTTTTTAACATGGAAGAAAGAAAAGATGATGCGATTAATCATCGTATTCAAGAACATCCAGAAGTTGCTTCATTTTTTGAAAGAATGACTTATATTCCACTTGCTGGTCTTACACAAATGATTCCTCCAGGCGGTGCAGGAGTTGGTATGCATGTTATTCCAGTTGAAAAAGCTATTGAAATGGAAAATAAATCAGTTGATTTAGAACATTTATCTTATTGGTTGAAAAAATATGAAGGACATATTGGCGTTGGTCAATGTTCTTGTCGTATCTCTCGTCAAGCACTTGGTGAAGGTTGTGGAGATGATGAACAAGCATGGTGTATTGGTGTTGGCGATTTTGCTGACTATTGCCGTGAAACTGGCAAAGGCCATGATATAACATATGATGAAGCAATGGCTATTTTAAAGAAAGCAGAAGAAAATGGCTTTGTTCATCAAATAACAAATATTGATGGGGAAAATAAAATATTTGGTATTTGTAATTGTAATGTGAATATTTGTAATGCTTTAAGAACTTCACAATTATTTAATACTCCAAACTTATCACGCTCAGCATATACAGCTAAAGTTGATCCAAAAAATTGTGTGGCATGTGGAAGATGTGTTGAGTATTGTCCAGCTGGTGCTGTAAAACTTGGTCAAAAGATTTGTACAAAAGAAGGACCAATTAAATATCCTCAATTTCCACTTCCAGATAAATTTAAATGGCCAAAAGAAATGTGGAATGAAAATTATCGTGATGATAATAGAATTAATTGTTATGATACAGGAACAGCTCCTTGTAAGAGTGCATGTCCTGCCCATGTTGCTGTTCAAGGCTATTTAAAAATGGCATCTCAAGGAAGATATAAAGATGCTTTAGCATTAATTAAAAAAGAAAATCCTTTCCCAGCAATTTGTGGAAGAGTATGTAATAAAAGATGTGAAGATGCATGTACACGTGGAACAATTGATTCTCCTGTAGCAATTGATGCTGTTAAGAAATTTATCGCTAGTCAAGATTTAAATGCTAAAACAAGATATGTTCCAGATATTGTTATGCCAGTGTCACCAGCAGCTCTTAGAAAAATTGATCGCTATGAAGAAAAAATTGCTATTATTGGTGCAGGTCCTGCAGGTCTTTCATGTGCTTACTATTTAGCAACAAAAGGATATAAACCAACAGTATTTGAAAAAAATCATAAACCAGGTGGAATGATGATGTATGGAATTCCATCATATAAACTAGAAAAAGATGTTATTGAAGCAGAAATTGATGTTTTAAGAGAATTAGGCGTTGAAATAAAATGCGATGTAGAAGTTGGAAAAGATATTACAATTCCTCAACTTAGAAAAGAAGGATATAAAGCTTTCTATGTAGCAATTGGTTGCCAAGGAGCACGTCTTCCTGGAATTGATGGTCAAGATGCTAAAGGTGTTACTACTGCTGTTGAATTCTTACATAACGCAACAGAAAATCATGATACAGTATTAAAAGGAAATGTTGTTGTAATTGGTGGGGGAAATGTAGCAATTGACTGTGCAAGAACTGCTCATAGATTCCATGCTGAAAATGTTTCTATGTATTGTCTTGAAGCAAAAGATGCAATGCTTGCTTCTAAAGAAGAAATTAGTGAAACATTAGAAGAAAATATATCTATCAATAACAGTTGGGGACCAAAAGAAATCTTAAAAGATGAAAATGGTAATGTAAAAGGCATTGTTTTAAAGAAATGTTTACGCACAATTGATCCAGAAACTAAAAGATTCTCTCCTTTATATGATGAAAATGAAACTATTACTGTTGAAGCTTCGCATATTATTTTTGCAATTGGACAAAGTATTAAATGGAATAATTTACTTGAAGGTTCTAATGTTGAACTTGGTAGAGGAAATTATCCAATTGCTGATAAACTTACATATCAAACATCTCAAGAAGATATTTTCGTAGGTGGAGATGTTTATACAGGACCTGCTTTTGTTATTGATGCTATTGCTCAAGGACATGAAGCAGCTGAATCATTACATAGATTTGTAAAAATAAATACATCATTGACTATTGGAAGAAATAGAAGACAATTTATTTCTTTAGATAAAAATAATTTAGATATTGATAATTATGATCATTCTTCAAGACAAGAAGCAGGAATGGATAATGCTATCAATGCAAAAGAAAGCTTTAAAGATGCTCATAAGACTTTAACTGAGCAACAAGTAAAGGTTGAAACAAGTCGTTGCTTATCATGTGGTGCTTCTATTGTTGACCCACATAAATGTATTGGTTGTGGTGTATGTACAACAAAATGTGAATTTGATGCAATCCATTTAGTACGTGATCATCCAGAAGCAACTCATATGGTAAAATCTGAAGATAAAATCAAAGAATTATTACCATATATGTTAAAGCGTGTGACAAAGATTATCTTTGCTAGAAAAACAAAAGAAGAAAAAGAAAATTATAAAAAAGAAAAGGCAAAAGGACTTGAACGCTTAATGAAAGCTGAACAAGAAAAAAAGCAAAATGCATGAGTTAGGCGTTGTTTTCCATGTAATAGATAGCTTAAATAAAATAGCAAAAGAACAAAATATTGAAAGAATAAGCAAAGTTACTTTACAAATAGGAGAAGTTTCAACTGTTATTCCATATCAACTTGAAGATTGTTGGAATTGGGCAGTAAAAAAAGAAACAGTTCTAAAAGATTGTCCAATAGTAGTTGAACAAATAAAAGCAATTACAAAATGTAATAATTGTAATAAAACATATGAAACAATTAAGTATGCTAAAGTATGTCCTTATTGCAAAAGTGAAGATACTTATCTTATTCAAGGGAATGAATTTATAATTAAAGAGATAGAAGTAAAAGAATAGTTTTACTTCTTTTCTTTTTTGTGCTATGATTTCCAAGGTTAAAGGAGATGATTTAATTGAAAAAAGAAAATAATAAAATTTTAAACTTTCTAATTACTACTTTAAATGGAATGGCTTATGGATTATTTGCTACATTAATAATTGGTACAATTATTGGAACAATAGGACAATTATTTTTAAAATCAGACAATTCTATTTGTAGTTTTATTGGTAATACATTAGGAAATGGAAAAATGGGAGCCTCATTTGTTTTACAAGTCTTAACAGGTGCAGGAATTGGCGTAGGAATTGCTATTGCTTTAAAAATGAATTCACTTAGTACTATTGTTCTTGCAAGTGCAGGAGAAATTGCTTCTTATTTTTCTTTATCAACATTATTCGTAACAAATAATACTTATTCTAATGCAATTAAAATTGGTGATCCATTGACTGTTTATCTAGTTTGTATTGCAGTTGCTTTATTAATGAAATTAGTATTAAGAAAGAAAACACCTGTAGATGTTTTAATTATTCCTTTATTTGGAATTTTAATAGCAACTATTTGTTCATTATTAATAAGATATCCAGCAATTTATGTTACATATGGAATGCAATGGTTAGTAAATTATGGCACAAATGCAATTCCATTTGTGATGGGAATTTTAGTCTCAATTTTAATGGGTATGGCTTTAACAGCTCCTATTTCAAGTGCAGCTATTGGAGCAATGATTTTTAAATTAGATGAAAATATTTCTATTACCGAAGCATTGACAAATCCTGCATATTCAGGATTAGTAATTGCATCTGGTGCCGCTATTGTTGGTTGTTGCACACAAATGGTAGGCTTTGCTATTCAATCTAGAAAAGATAATCAAATAGGAATGGTCATATCTATAGGAATTGGAACATCTATGCTACAATTTAAAAATATTTTAAAAAAGCCAATTGTTTGGCTTCCAACGATAATAGTAAGTGCAATTTTAGGACCGGTTTCAACATGTTGGTTAAAAATCGTTTGTATGGGATCTAGTGCTGGTATGGGAACTGCTGGACTTGTAGGTCAAATAGGAACATATTCTTCTATGGGAAACACATGGCAAACATGGGTAGGAATATTTATTCTTGAAATACTAGCACCAGCAATTTTAGTATTTTTAGTTGATTTACTTTTCAGAAAGTTAAATCTTATAAAAGATGGGGATTTAAAAGTTTAAAATTGCTTATTTTTTCACAAAAAGGTTTTTAAAATATATCGCTTTTTTAATAAAAGATGCTATAATAATAATGTTTAATAAAGGAGATGTAAATGTTATGTCATTAATTACAAAAGTTTATGCACGCGAAGTATTAGATTCACGTGGAAATCCTACAGTTGAAGTAGAAGTAACAACTCAATCTGGTGCCTTTGGTAGAGCATTAGTTCCAAGTGGAGCATCTACTGGTGAACATGAAGCTGTAGAATTAAGAGATGGAGATAAAACACGTTATTTAGGTCAAGGAGTAACTAAAGCAGTTGCAAATGTTAAT
>CAKPXW010000042.1 GCA_934202505.1 uncultured Bacilli bacterium
GGTATAGTAAAATCTTTTATGACAATATAGAAAGTGAAGATGCCTTAATTGCTCAATTTATTTCATCTATTACTAATTTTGATACTAAAAAACAATTAGATCCATACACTTATATTATTAAAAATGATACATCTTCAGATGTAAGTACTGGAAAAATGGGAATAAAAATTTCCAATATGTTTGATTATCCAGTTGTTACAAGTGTAGATGAAAATAGTCCTGCAGATGGAAAATTACAAGTTAATGATATAATCATTGGAATAGGAAAAGAAAATGAAAATGGAGAAGTTATTTACCATTATATAAATGAAGATGATTATGGATTTTCTTCATTAATTAAATATGGTGAAGGAAATATTGATGATAAAACATATGTTAAATATGTTCGACTTGATGAAAATGATATTTATCAAAATCAAGAAGCAATAATCACTTTAAAAAGTGTTAATTCAAATATTTATGCTTATAAAGAAAACTATTTAGTAGATGATACTTTATTTGTTAAATTAACAGGTTTCACAGTGGCAAATAATGTTGACTATACTACATCACAATTTGAAGAAATTTTAAAAAATAATAAAAACTTTAAAAATTTAGTTATAGATTTAAGAGATAATGGTGGAGGAAGTCTTGAATCAGTAATAAATGTTTGTGATTTGTTTTTACCAAAAAAATCTTTAGTTGTTTCTTTAGAAAAAAAAGATGGATCAATAATAAATTATTTTTCTAAAGATGATAATATATATAGCTTTGATAATTATATTATTTTGCAAAATGGAAATACAGCCAGTGCTTCAGAAATATTAATTAAAACAATGCAATATTATTTTAATGATTCTTTAACTTTAATTGGAACTAAATCTTTTGGCAAAGGTATTGCTCAAAGATCAATATCATTAAACGATAAATATTCAATGCAATATACTTTTGCAAAATGGTTAGCACCTGATAATTCTTATATGGAATATAAAAATGGGATTGAAGCAAATATAAAAGTTGAAAAAAATAATCTATTAAATACAATGCAAACTTATTATTATGCTTTAAGTTATAATGAAAGTAATCAAATGAAATTTGATACTGTTAGCAATAATAATATCTATTTATCAAGAATATTAAAAGAAAAAGGATATAATCTAAGAACTGATGGTTATTTTGATGAACAATATCAAAATGTAATTAAAGAATATCAAAATTCACACAATATTTTAGAATCAGGAGTAGTTGATGAAAATACATTCTTTTATTTAATTGGTGATTTTATTAAAGAAAAAGAAACTTTTGATAATGAAACAATTGATTGTGTGCGTTCATATCTTTCATAAGGTGGATATATTATGTTTGAACTAAAGTCTAATTTTAAGCCAACAGGTGATCAACCTAATGCTATTGATAAACTTGTCGAAGGTATAAATGAAGGTAAAAAAATTCAAGTTTTACAAGGAGCAACAGGAACTGGAAAAACTTTTACAATAGGAAATGTTATTGCAAGAGTTAATAAACCAACATTAATTCTTGTACATAATAAAACATTAGCAGGGCAACTTTATGAGGAATTTAAAGAATTATTTCCTAATAATAGAGTAGAATATTTTATTTCAAATTTCGATTTTTATCAACCAGAAGCTTATATAGCATCTACCGATACATATATTGATAAAACAGCTAAATCAAATGAAGATATTGAACTTATGCGTGTAAGTGCAGTTTCTTCACTTTTATCACGCAAAGATACAATTGTTGTCTCTTCGGTAGCTTCTATTTATTCTTTGTCTAATCCTAAAGAATTTGAAGGCTTAGTTTTATCGTTTAGGGTTAATGAATCTTATAATAGAAAAGATATAATTGCTTCTTTGATTGAATCTCTTTATACAAGAAATGAAATTGAACAAAAACCAGGCACTTTTTCTTTTAAAGGTGATGTTTTACAAATAAACCCCTATTCGTATAATGAAGAAATTGTTAGAATTGAATTTTTTGATGATGTAATTGAAAGAATAAGTATTGTTGATCAATTGACAAATAAAACTAAAAAAACTTTGCAATTTTATACTCTATTTCCAGCATATGAACATGTATCAACTAGAAGTAGAATAAATATTGCTTGTAAAAATATTAAAGATGAATTAGATAGTAGGGTAAAAGAATTTACAGCCCAAGGCAAACTATTAGAAGCAGAAAGATTAACTCAAAGAACCTTGCATGATATCGAAGCATTACAAGAATTTGGAATTTGTTCTGGTATAGAAAATTATTCGTTACATATTGATGGTAGAAAAAAAGGACAAACACCTTATTGCCTTTTTGATTATTTTCCTAAAGATTTTTTACTTGTAGTTGATGAATCACATGTCTCTTTACCCCAAATTAGAGGAATGTATAATGGAGATAGAAGTAGAAAAGAGACTCTTGTAGAATATGGTTTTAGACTTCCGTCAGCGCTAGATAATAGGCCACTTAAATTTGAAGAATTTGAAAGTAAAATAAATCAAGCAATATTTGTAAGTGCTACTCCTGGAGATTATGAACTTGAAAAAGTAAATAATAAAGTAATTGAACAAATAATTCGTCCAACAGGATTATTAGATCCAATAGTAGAAGTTCATCCGAGCACTAATCAAATAGATGATATTATTGCAAATATTAATGAAAGAATTAGCAAAAATGAAAGAGTATTAATTACAACTTTAACAATTCAAATGGCTGAAGATTTAACCAAATATTTAAAAGATTTGAATTTTAAAGTTGTTTATATGCATAATGAAATCAAAACTTTAGAAAGAACACAAATACTTTATGAACTTCGTAAAGGCAAATATGATATTTTAGTTGGTATTAACTTATTACGTGAAGGACTTGATTTACCAGAAGTCTCTTTAATTTGTATTTTAGATGCCGATAAAGAAGGATTTTTACGTTCAAAAAGAAGCTTAATTCAAATAATTGGACGTGCTGCAAGAAATGAGCATGGAAAAGTTATTCTATATGCAAATAATTATACTGATTCTATGAATGAGGCTATAAATGAAACAAATAGAAGAAGAAGTATACAAGAAGAATATAATTTAAAGAATAATATTATTCCACATACAATTATTAAAGAAATAAAAGAACCAACAGCTTTAATTAAAAATGAAAAATTAGTTAATGAATATTTGGATAATAATACTAAAATGAATAAAAAGAGCAAAGAAGAACTAATAGCATCATTAACTAAAGAAATGAAAGAAGCAGCTAAAAATTTAGACTTTGAACAAGCAGCTTCTATTCGAGATATGATTTTAGAACTAAAAAACGAAAAATAGTTATGGACTTTATTGCTAAAAATAAGTATAATAGCAATGAAATAGACCACTCGATTGAGGGAGTAATTTGCAAGTATAACTTGTGGTTATGTCAACATCATGGCGCGTCCTGGCTTAACCTTAAAAAATGAGACTCATTGTTATGAGTCTTTTTCTATGAAAGGAATTATTATGAAAGAGATAATTGAATTTTTTCTAAAGCCACAAATTTTATGGCTTACATTCATTGTTGTTGCTATCGGCGTTGTATTTTGCTCTAAAAAGATTTCTAAATATGTTGCTGCAATTTCTGAAAAAACATCTTTAGGGGGAGCATTTTTAGGAGCATTTGTTTTATCACTTGTTACTTCAATTCCTGAAGTTGTAAGTAGTGTAACTTCTTCTTTAATTGGAAATCCAACTCTTTCTTATGGTAATGTTATTGGAGTTAATATGCTAACTTTAACATTTTTAGCCATACTTGATATTATTTTTATTAAAAAAAGACTATTTTCTAAAATATCTAATACCAATCGTAAAACTATAGTTTATGTTTTTGGCTTTAATGTTTTAATGGTATTATGTCTATTTATTAAACCTTTAAATAATGCTTTAACTATAAATCTTGGATTTACTCATATATCTCTTGTCTTTTTCTTAATGGTTATTTTATATATTATATATATATATAGAGTATATAAAACTGGTCAAGAAGAAAATGATGAAGATGCTGAATCTAGTGGCTGCGAGAATATGTCACTTAAAAAAGTAGTTATTTTATTTTTTGTATATTCTATATTATTAATTACATTATCGATTATGATAGCTAATATAACTGATAGAATGGGTGAACCAATTGAAAATGGAGGATATGGCCTTGGTAGTGCTGTAGCAGGAGCTATTTTCTTATCAATGTGTACTGGACTTCCAGAAATTACATCAGCTATTTCTCTTGCCAAAATGGGTCAAGGAAATATGGCGTTAGGCGGAATTATTGGATCACACTTCTTTAATTTTACTATTTTCTTTGTTGGTGATTTATTTTTCTTTAAAAGCGGAAGTATGCAACAATTATATTTAGATAATGTCCAATATGTTACAATAAAAGTAACAATCCTAGTTGGAATGCTTTTAAATTTATTATTATTTTCTAATACTTTTAAGAAAAATGTTAAAAATAAGTTTGTTTATTTACTTCCATGTGTTATAATAATAGCTTTATTCTTATAAATTAGGAGGTACAAGTATGACTTTTTTACATATTTTATTTTTTATTTCTGCTGCAGTATTAGTAGTTTCTACTCTTTTACAAGGTGGTAAATCTGCAGGAGCTTCAGGTGCCATTATGGGTGGTGGCATGAATTTGTTTACAAATGTTAAAGAAAGAGGAATTGAAAAAGTAGTATCAAGAATAACTTTAATTTCTGGTATTTGCTTTATGACAATTGCTATTTTAATTAAAATTGTTTAGTTAATAAAGGCCCAATGGCCTTTATTTTTTTTTGAAAGGAAAAGTAATAATGGAGATAAAAGATGAATTAATTAAACTTATAAATAATAATAAATTTCACAAAATGACCATTGATGAAATCTTTTCTGCTTTAAAACTTGAGCCTTTAGAATTTGCTACTTTAGTTAAAGAAATTAATAAACTTGAGCAAGAAGGTATTATATATATAAAAAAAGATAATGAAATATATAATAGTTCTTCTTTAAATATTTTTAATGGAAAAGTAAAAAGTATTGATCAATATCAATTGACTATATTATTAGATGATGGAAGAAAAGCTTATGTACAAAAAAATCGCTCTAAATATGCTTATATTAACGACGATGTAAAAGTACATTTATATTATAATAAAGATGGCGAAATCTTAAAAATTCTTCAAAGAAATACTTGGAAGTTATTAGCTTTTTATAAAAATGGAAAAATCATTTTAGATGATCAAAATTTTCCATTTAGGGTAAGACTAATAGAAAATGCTAATTTAAAAAATAATGATTTGGTAGTGTTAGATATAGTAAAATATGATAAATCATATGTTAATTGTAAAGTTAATAAAATCTTAGGGAAAACTACAGACCCTGGAATGGATATTTTAAAAGAAATTATAAAAAGTAATGTTCACTATGAATTTGATGAAGAAGTTATTTCATATTGCGTAAATAGAGTTAAAGAATATGAAAATAATTTAAAAAAGGAATTTAAAAACCGTTTAAATTTAACAAATCTTCTTACAATTACTATTGATGGTAAAGATGCAAAAGATTTAGACGATGCTATTTCTCTTAAAGTTTTAGAAAATGGTAATTATTATCTTGGTGTACATATAGCTGATGTTTCTTATTTTGTAAATGAAAATTCAATAATAGATAAAGAAGCTTTTTCACGTGGGACATCTATTTATCTTGCTGATCGAGTTATACCAATGTTACCACAAATTCTTTCCAATGATGCTTGTTCATTAAATGCCAATGAAACAAAACTTACTATGTCTTGCTTAATGGAAATAAATTATCAAGGAGAGGTTGTTGATTTTAAAATAGCACCATCATTCATTAGATCAAATGCTAGACTTAATTATGATGAGGTCAATGCTTTATTTGAAAATAAAGATAATTCGATAGATTTAGAAATAAAAAATATGTTATATAAAATGCGTATTTTATCTTCAATACTTTCTAAAAAAATGTATAAAAGAGGGTATTTACAATTAGATGTTGATGAAGCAAAGTTAATACTAGATGAAAATAAAAAAGTAATTGATATTGTAAAAAGAGAACAAAATGAAGCTGAAAAACTTATAGAAAATTTTATGATTTTAGCTAATGAAACGGTAGCTACATATGTCAATAAGTTAAATTTACCTTTTGTTTATCGAATTCATGATAAGCCTCCTTTTGAAAAACTTTCGACTTTAAAAGAAAGCTTTGAAGAGCTTTCTATAAAAATAAATGCTGAACCTAACCAATTCTATTTGCAAAAAATATTAGAAAAATATCATAATACAGAATTAGAAGAGGTTATTTCTTCTATAATTTTACATTATATGAGTAAAGCAATTTATTCTACTAATAATATTGGACATTATGGACTTGGTAGCAAATGCTATTGTCATTTTACTAGTCCAATTAGAAGATATCCTGATTTAATTGTTCATCGCCTACTTAAAAAATACTTACAAAATGAAATAAATGTAGATATGAATAAATTAGTTATGATTGCTGATAATTCTAGTGTTCTTGAAAGAAAAGCTCAAGTTTTAGAACGTGATGTAGAAGATATTAAAAAGGCAGAGTATATGCAAAATTTTATTGGAAAGATTTTCCATGGAGTTGTTACAGGTGTAAAAGAATTTGGAGTATTTGTAGCACTTGATAATACTTGTGAAGGACTTATAATTCCTTCTACAATATATGAATATAATGATTATGATTTAAATTTTAATATAGGTATGAAAGTTAATGTAAAAGTAATTTCTTGTAATGTTGAAAAAGGAGAAATTAATTTTGCTTATATGGGGAAAAAAGATTATAATAAGAATATAAAAAAAGGAAAAAGAAAATGTTAAAATTAGTTGCAAATAATAAAAAAGCTTTTTACGAATATTTTATAATTGAAACATATGAAGCAGGTATTAGTTTATATGGTACAGAGGTTAAATCTTTAAGAAATAAATCGTGTTCAATAGCTGATAGCTACATAAATGTTAAAGGTAATGAAATGTATATACTTAATATGAATATTCCAGAATATAGTTTTGGAAATTTATTTAATCATGAACCAACAAGAACTAGAAAACTATTAATGCATAAAAAAGAAATTATTAAACTTGCTTTTAAAGCAAAAAAAGATGGAATGACTATTGTTCCATTGAAAGTATATTTCAATGATGATAATAGAGTGAAAATTGAAATAGCTCTTGCAAAAGGAAAACATGTTGCAGATAAAAGAGAAGCTATTAAAAAGAAAGAACAAGATAGAGATATTAGAAAAAATTACTAAAAAAACTGGCAATCGCCAGTTTTTTTAATTAGAGTTTTTATTTTTTCTAAAATGTTCAAATGTTAATAAAACTAATAATTGAAGGATAATACTAACACTACCTACTACATACCAAGATGTTAAAATTGGTAAAGATTTTAGTAATGGTTCATTAATTTGCATGGCTTTAGTAAATCCAAGAGCATCTTTTTCAAATACGCCAAATGATAATATTAAAGAAAGACCAAGAGGGTAGTAATACCATTTTTTAATACTAGGTACTAAATATTGACACATAATTGATACAATAACTAACCATAAATTTACTGTGTGATGTAATAAACCGGTGATACTTCTAATTTCAAAAAACATTTGGGAATCTAAAAAATCAGGATAAATAATAGTTAAAAAGCCACCTAAAGCTCCTATATAGTTAATGCAATGTAAAACAGGATTATCTTTTTTACCAAAAAGTAAGGCTAATGATAAAATTAAACTGGAAATTCCACACCAAGAGTTAGGAATAATATTAAGCCAAGTATAATTTTCTCTATGATTAATTACAACATCATAGTAAGTAACACTAATTCTACTAGTTATAATCAAAGCTAATAAAACACCAGCACCAATTTTAATTAGTAATTTTTTTTGTTTATCTGTTTTAATAAACTTTTTAATAAGAATAAAAGATAAAATAAATAAAATAGCAACTAAAATCATGTAAATAATGTGTTCAATTCCGAAAACACCAGGGTAAGAAGTAAATAACATATTAAGCATATCTCCTTTTTTTTATTAATTCTTTAATATAAGTTTTAATTTCATTAGTATTAAAAATAGCACATAATAAGATATAAACTAGAGGAAGGTAAATAAAACTTGGTATTATAAGCCAAATAACAGGCCAATAAAAATTTCCAACTCCTTCAATGTTAAAAATATTTTGAGTAAAAATTTTTGGAACAAAGATAGTTATGATTCCTTGAAAACTTTCCATTTCTTTTATTGGGCCAAATATTAATGATGAATTTCTAATATTTGGATCTAAGAAATCTTTTAACGAGGAATTAACAAAGCCTACTTTAATTAAAATAATTTCATTTAATAAAATTAAAGTTTCTATTAAAATAAACATTGTAGGAATCCAAAGAGTTTTCTTTAAAGTTGGTTTAAATAAATCAAGTGATGCAAGTAAAATTGGAATTATAAGCAATACTATATGACAAATGTAAAATCTAATTGTATCAAAGGCAAAAGGATTTTTCCCAAGTGCTTCTGTGGGAATAAATATAGCGCCTATTCCTCCACAAAAGGATATAAAAAAGAAATAATTATTTAAAATTTTTCTATTTTTTAATACAAATAAAATTGGTAAAACTATTGTTGATACAGCACAAATATTTTCAGGAGTAATTTTCCTTATACTTCCAGGTAATGCATCTTTATATGGTGGAAATAATAGTTTCATAAAATGAAGGGTTAGATTTAGAAAAACTATTATAAGTAAAGTTGTATATTGTTGCTTTTTTGATTTGTTTTTTAATATTAAATATAATAATAAACATAGAGTAAAAGCTATAAATATATACATAAAGTAGTAAAAATTAAAAAATTCAACTTTCATTTATTCTTCCCTCCAAGCAGGAAGATTATATCATTATTAATATAATAATAAAACAATTATTTGTTTAAAATTGTATTTTTTTACCAATAATTGTCTATAATTAACAATTGTTTTTAATATATAAATAAATTAAATAATAAATATAATAATTAATAATGACATAAATAATGAAGTTGAATTATTATAAAATATTTAATTAATTTCTAATATCTTTTCCAAATTTCACATAATAGATAATGGAAATTAAAGCATATAATGCTATATATCCAATAGAAATGTAAACAGTTGGCCAAAGAAATGATGAAAAATCAAATTTATATATATAAAAAACATTATTGAATTCATCTAAATTCAAACTATTGTTACAAATATTTACCAAGTTATTACTAAAGAAATAGGTGATAAGTCCATAGGCAGCAGAATTTAAAATCATTACAAAATGATTGAAATCAAATTTTTCAATAGTGTATCCTTTTTTGAAGAAATTTTTAAATGTATAGATAACTTGAAAAACAAAAAAGGAAATATATAGAGCAATTGAAAAATAGATAATCCAATAATAAACAGTAGAATCAGCAAGAGATTTAGTGAACATATAATAAATTATTAGTAAAACTAGTGATAAAGAAATACTGCTAATTGTTAGTATGTAAAATAATTTTGCTGGTTTTCTTTTGTCTTTATTTAAAATAATAGATAAAGTGCCAATAAATAAAGCTTCAACAATTAAAGAAATGGCAAAAAAGTAATCAACGCTTGTACTTTTAGGTAAAGTTAACAAATAAAATGTAACTAATAGTATATATAAAATTGGTAAAAACAAATAACTTAGAATTTTTTTCATTTTAATCACCCAATTTTATTTTAATGCAAGAGAATAAAAAATGCTAGTTATTTTCCAAGTAATTGAGTATAATTAATAAGAAGTAGGTGAAAATATGAAAGGATTAATTATTTTAGCTGATGGTTTTGAAGATGTTGAAGCAATAGCTGTAATTGATATTTTAAAAAGAGCCGATATTGAAGTTGATAAAATTTGTCTTAATGATACTAAAAAAGTTACAACTAGTTCTAACTTAGATATTGTTTTATCAAAATCTTTGAAAGAAATTAATTACAAAGAATATGATTTTTTAGTTTTACCTGGTGGAAAAGCAACATTTAATTATCTTGATAAATCTTATGATGTTGCAAGAATTGTTGAATATTTTTGTGAACATAAATTGCTAACATGTGCAATTTGTGCTGCTCCTATGATTATTGGAAAACTTGGATACTTAAAAGATAAAGAATATACAGTATTTCCAGGATGTGGAGAAAAAATTATTCATGGAAAATTATCATTAGATCCTGTTGTTAAAGATAAAAATATCATAACTGCAAGAGCAATGTATTATGCAAATGATTTTGCTCTTGAAATTGTAGAAACAATAAAAGGCAAAGAAAAACGTATAGAAATCGAAAAACAAATAAAAGGATTATTGTGAGGTATATATTTATGGAAGAAAAGAAAATTGATGAAAAAGTAGTTTCAGATGATGAATTAATTGAAGATGTTTCAAGTGATGATGATGCACCAGTAGAAATTATTTATCGTTGTAAAAATTGTGGACAAATTTTGTCTTCTGATGCTAAAGATTGTTGGAAATGTGCTTCAAAAGACATTGAAAGAGTAGTTGAAGAAGAAACAAAAGAATTAAAGAAAGTTATGCTGCAAGCAAGAATTGATAAGCTTGAAAATGATATTAAAAAAATGAAATCAAACTATAGTTTTTTATATGTTTTGATTGGCGTTATTATTGTTGTTATGACTATATATATTATTTCAAATAGATAACTTATGCAAATTATAGTAGTTAGCGATAATCATGGCGATAAAGAAATTTTAAAAAAAGTTTTAGATGCTAATCCAAATGCTTCATTATATTTACATTTAGGCGATAGTGAAATGCTTGAATATGAACTTTTTCCGTTTATTAGTGTAAAGGGAAATAATGACTACTATATTGAACAAGAATCCAAAATAGTAAGTTTTAGTAAATATAAAGCGTATATGTGTCATGGTCATGGAATGTATTTAAATGAAGAAAATATGTTAAATAAGGCTATTGCTAATAATTGTAAGTTCTTCTTATTTGGACATATACATCGACCTTTTATTAAAGAAGTTAATGGAATATATTTATTATGCCCTGGCTCATTAAATTATCCAAGAAGTAATGAAGGATGTACATACCTTAAAATAGATATTAGTGATGAAGGCAACATTTCTATTAATACAGTTAAAATTTGATTGCCATTTGTTAATTTAATAAAAGTGCTTTGTGCATAATGTAACTTATGCCATTGCTAAATAATACAATAACTTTTCATAAATAAATAAAGAAATAAAGAAATATTCACATAAATATCTATTTTGTACTTGTATTTAAAAAAGCAAAAATATATAATTAATTTGCAATGACTGAAGACAACAGTAAAAACACTTGTTTACAGAGAGATAATCATTTGCTGGAAGATTATTAATAAAGATTTTTACTTACTACTTCATAGCTTCACTTAATCGTGACGTAAACCTGCGTTAAAGGAAATTAAGTGCATAGTATTTGAATATACTATGAACTAAGGTGGTACCGCGTATTTAAACGTCCTTAGATTTTCTAAGAACGTTTTTTATTTTAGGAGGAAAATTATATGGTTAATATTAAAGAAGACGAAAAATTAAATGTATTAAATCATAGTTGTGCACATTTGATGGCACAAGCAATTAAGCATCTTTACCCACAAGCAAAGTTTTGGGTAGGTCCTGTTATTGAAGATGGCTTTTATTATGATATGGATCTTGGTGATGCTGTAATTCATGAAGAAGATTTTGCTAAAATTGAAAAAGAAATGAAAAAAATTTCTAAAGATGGCAAAAGAATTACTAGAATTGAACTTACAAAGAAAGAAGCTTTAGAAACATTTAAAAACGATGAATATAAACTTGATCTAATTGAGCATTTACCAGAAAATGAAACAATTACAGCTTATGCACAAGGCGATTATATTGATCTTTGCCGTGGACCTCATGTTGCTTCTGTAAAAGAAATAAAATATTTTAAATTATTAAAAGCAAGTGGAGCATATTATAAAGGTGATTGCCACAATAAAATGCTTCAAAGAGTTTATGGTGTATGTTTTTATACTCAAGAAGATTTAGATAAACAACTATTTTTACTAGAAGAAGCAAAGAAAAGAGATCACCGTAAATTAGGAAAAGAACTTGGTTTATTTATGTTATCTGATTATGGACCAGGTCTTCCATTTTGGCTACCTTATGGTTATACACTAAGAAGAACACTTGAAGATTTCTGGCTAGATTTACATAGAAAAAATGGCTATAAAGTTATCAATACGCCAATTATGTTAAATAAACAATTATGGGAAACTTCAGGCCATTGGGATCATTATAAAGAAGATATGTTTACAATTGAAGTTGAAGATGGAACATATGCTATTAAACCTATGAACTGTCCTGGTGCAATACTTGTATATAATAATGAATTACATTCTTATAAAGATTTACCATTACGCTATGCAGAACTTGGTAATGTACATAGATACGAAGCTTCTGGTGCATTAAATGGATTATTTAGAGTAAGAGGATTTACACAAGATGATGCTCATACTTTCTTAAAAGAAGATCAAATTGGCGAAGAAGTTTCAAAAATTATTGCTTTATATGATAAAGTATACTCAATTTTTGGCTTAAATTATTCAATTGAATTATCAACACGTCCAGAAGATAACTATATTGGTTCAATTGAAACTTGGGATAAAGCAGAAGATGATTTAAAGAAAGCTTGCCTTGCAACAGGACATGAATTTAAAATTAATCCAGGAGATGGAGCATTTTATGGTCCAAAACTTGATTTTAAATTAAAAGATTCTTTAGGAAGAATTTGGCAATGTGGTAC
>CAKPXW010000043.1 GCA_934202505.1 uncultured Bacilli bacterium
GATATATAGTATTTATTTACTCTTTTTTCGTAATTAAATAAGCTTAATTGATCGGCTTTTTTCTCGTTTTTTTCTTTTTTAAGTTTAATAGTTTTTTTGGCTATTTCTATTTCTTTTTCATATTCTAATTTTTCTTTAACATCTTCAGAAGGCAAATAATCATCATTATATCGCTTTACAAGTATACAAGGAAATAATCCAAATTTATCATTTTGATTTTTAGAATTAACAAAATATGTTTTGTAAACTTTAGAATAAATTATTCCATCATCACCTGTTTCAATATCTTTTGTCCAAAAATTTTTTATAAAATGTTGTTCTTCACGTTCATAAAGGCGATCTCTACATTCATCAGCAGATAATAAAAATACATTATCAAGAGTTTTAGGATGTTTAAGAATAATTTCTTTTTCTTTATCAGAAAAACAATTATTATAAAAATCATTATTTAAATATTTTCTTAAAGAACTATCTTCGTAACTACTACAACCGTTTTCATTAAATTTAACTTCATCGAGCATAGTTGAAGTAATAAGTAATAAACAATAACCATAGGTTCCAATGCATGTCCATTTAATAGGATTATTATTATACATACCAAGTAATGTTGTTTCAAAAGTGAATCTTCTTTCTGGAGGTATCATTTTACAAGTATAAGCATTTTTTTGAAAGTCAGCTTCTTTTTCTTTTTGCTTTTTTATTTCAGTTAATAATTTAATTGTATCTGCATCATTTTTTTGAATATAAATTTTATGAAGCAAAATTCTAAAAAGACTTATAAAATAGATTTTATATTTATTTATATAATTATAAAATTCTGTATTATTTTTAATATGCTTACTAAAATCTTTATTTTTTAATGATTTAATAACTAATGGAATCAAAGAAAAATCAACTTTAATATAATTTATACTAATAAGTTTTATATATTTTTCTAAAATATCAAGGGAATAATTTGTGTTTTCAAGTAATTGTTTATATATTTTTTTAGCTTTTTTATGATCATTTTTTGAATAAGCAAGTTCTGCTTGCATTATTAAATCATTATCTAATGAATCAAGGCTGATGTTTTCATTATTATTATCATCATAAGTTACATTATCTAGATTAAATAAATCATCTAAGTTACTTAAATCAGTAGTATCACTATCATTTAAGCCTTCCAATAAATCTAATTTATCATTTTTCTTTTCAAGTTTGCTTCCGCATTCTGGACAAAAAGCAAATTCATCATTAAATTCTAGTTTACATTTTACACACTTTTTCATAATAAGTACCTCGTATAAAAATAGTAATTATAAATAAAAAAAATTAAATTGCTAAATTCTAGATATTTTTAAATCTTGATTCTAGAAACAAGAAAAAAGAAAATAGCCACAAATTTCAGTTTTTAAATCTTATTTTTTTTAATGATGACTTTAATATAGGGTAGCACGCCATTGACATCTGTTTGATTTATATTATAATTTTCATTAAAATTAATACAATTTTCGATTATTACAGGAGCTAAACTACTATTTTTTTTAATCCAAAAATTTTCTGAATATAATTTATTATCTTTATAAGGTTCTATGATAAATTTTTTTAAATCATGCTCATATCTAAATGAACTATCAATTAAAAAAGCAGCTTTATTATTGTCTTTATACATCAGTTTTAATTCTTCTTTAGAAAAAGCATTTTTTGCAAAACGATCTATAGATTCCTTTAAAGTTGAAGATTGATAAGGCGTAATGTACTTTGTATCACTTGAATATCTAGATACAAATAAAATTTTTCTAGGTATACAAAGATAATAAGGTGCTTCATATTCTAATATGTACCATTCTATCGGCGTTGAATTATATTTACCAAATTTAAACCCTTTTAAATTTAAAATATCAATTCGTAATTGCATTAATTCATTAGGAAAATTTTGACTATTTAAAAAATTATCATCATATATTTTTTCAAAATGTTTATAAAAGTAATTTTCAAATTGAAAATCTTCTTTTAATAAATTTTCAATTTGTTTTAATTTTTCACCAACTTCTAATATAATATCATCAAAAAATCCATCATAATATTCTGTATAGTTTTTACTTTTAATTTTAAATAAAAGAATTTTATAATTATCAATATTATTCCATTTTTTTCTTACTAATTCTAAGCATTTTAAAGCAATGTCGAATTTTTGAGCATTAATCATTTTATTAATTTCTAATAATATTTTATTTTCTTTAATTTGCTCGAATTTATTGCATTCATCACGATATTCATATTCACTTTGATCTGTCTTTTTTGTGGGTGCTTCATCTATTAAAGATATTATTATTTGCTCTGCAGTTGGATTTAAATTTTCTTTATTTGCTTCTTGAATAACATTATTTAATGAATAAACATTTTCATTTTTTTGAATTTTTGATGTAGATACAATTGAAGCCTCTTTGACTTTTTTTGCTCTAGATGATTTAACTTTTTCTTTTGCTTGCTTTTCTTTCTCAACTTCTTTTTTTTCTTTTTGTTCTTTTTCTAAATCTAAAAATGTTTGTTCATTAAATAGTAATCCATCATCATCAAGATTAAAAATATCATCTGTATTATTTTTATTATCAAATAAGTCATTTTTATCGACTTTTTTACTTTCAAATGTATCATTAAGATTTAAAATATCATCTTCGAAATTTTCATCATCATCTTTTGATATAGAAAACTTATATCCGCATTCTGGACAAAAATTGTATTCACTTTTTAATTCAAATCCACATTCGGGACAAAATCTATACTTCATATTAAATTTCCTTTATAAAGAAACATTTAAATAACCATCTAGTGCTTCTTGAATATTACGTAATTTTCCTGTTGCTTTTTCATTGCAATTTTTAATAGAGTTTAATTGACTTTCGATAGTCTTTTTCGAACTAGTTAATAAACTACTTGCTTTTTTAATTCCATTATTATCATTTTCAATTTTATGAGTAGTAGCAAGTAATTTATTAGAACACATTTCTATTCTTCTTATTTTGTTTTCTAATTGACTAATTTCTCTACACAATCTATCATATTCAGGATTTGCTACTGTAGATGAATTTCCTTCTGAATCTGTTTTGGTAATTGTTTTAGGAGTAGAAGCTAGTCTTTTTTGCAAAGTATTCTTTTTATTTGTATATTCACTTTTTTTAATATTAATCATTTCTTTTATTTTTAAAGCTTTATTATTTAACTCTTGATATTGAGAAAATAGTTGATCACATTGTAAGTTTAAATTAGAAAATGCATTTTCTATATTTTGAGTGTTTGCTTCCACTTCATTTGTAAAATTTGCAATTGATCTTTGAAAATCATTGACAACATTAAGATTAACACATACCTTTTTCATAACGAAGAAATTTCCTTTTCAATATTATTTAGTTCATTATCAATTTTTGCTGGATTTAAAGAATCTAAAATATTTTCAGCATCAGCTATAGAACTTACAACATAAGTTGCTTGAGTTAATTTAAATCTTACATCAATGTTATATTTGTTAAAAGATAAACCAATTGTATCATTCCATCCGTTTCCACAAGATAATATAGATTCACAAGTAGAAGAAGCAGTTTGTAAATTAGAAAGTGCTTCACTAATTTGAAAATTAATTTTATTCATAAAATCCTCCTAGTATGTTGAAGAATTATATTTTTCTAAAAATTCTTGAAGTTTTGATAAATAAGATTTTAGTGCGTTCATTTTCTCAATACATAATTTTAAATTTTCTCGTGTTTTAAGAGTATGGCTACTTGCTCTTTCAAAGTTTTCATTTTGAAAGTTTTTAGAAGCCATTATTAAATTTTTACTTAACACACTTGAAAAATGAACTAAAGATTCACATCTTCTTTGAATCTTATAATATTCAATTATAACATTATCAAAATCAATATTTACACAATCATTCATTTTTATAATTCCTTAATTTCTCTTTCTTCAAGTTTTTCAGCAACATAATTTAAGTCTTTTGTATTTTCTTTTAACTCAGTAGTTAATTGTTGCATATAAGAAAGAAATCTTTTAAATTGTGGATCATTCCAAGAACTTTGTAAATTTTCAGCAATAGACATCATTTTATTACTTTCTTGATTTACAGCTTGTGAAAAATATTTAATATCTTCAATTAATCTTTTTACAACCGCCTTTGAGGCTTTTCCTGCATCTGCCATATAAAAATCTCCTTTTACCAACTACGCCAAGCTTTTTTTAACTTTTCTGAAAAATCATTTACTGAATCTACAAGTTCTTTTAATTCTCTTTCAGCGCTTTCTAATTTTTGTATATATTTGTTTATTAATTCTTTACCACGGGTCATATTTTCATTATCAAATCCCATTTGAGCCATTGAGATATTATGTGATAAACTATTTGCCCCATTATCTAATTTTTTACATTTAGTTAATATTTCATTAACACTATTGGTTATTTGTGAAAGACTTTTTACATCGTATTCTTCGATGTTATTATTTAATCTCATTTTAAATCTCCTAAATTATGTATATATTTGTAAGTTTCTTTATCATCGTCATATTTAAAATATCTAAATTTCATAAAAGATTGACCTTTTTCCGAAATTAAAGCCATATTTTCATTGCATGATTGAGCAACTCCATTTTTATATAAGTTGCCAACAAGTTGTGACATTGTCTCTACATATGGGTAATGTAAAATTATATAGTCACTTTCTTGAGCCACACTTAAATATCGTTTTAATGAAGAAGTTTTATCAACAGTAAAAATTATAAAGAAATTATTTACTTTGTTTAATGATTCTAACATTTTAAATAAAGTATCAGCGCCATAAATAGGATCTTCTTTTATAGTGTCTTGCTCATCATCAAAAGAATAGTCATCTTTAAAACTAGTATCATACCAGTCAGGTAAATCATCATCAGTTTCTTTTTTATTATCTTTCTTTTGTGTGCTAATTGCTTTCTTTTTATTTTCTAAGAAATCTTCAACAACAGTAAGTCCATCTAAAATTAAATAGAATGGTTCAAATTTTTGCCTTCTATTTTCACTCCTTTCTTTAAAGACAGAATAAGCCTTTTCTAACATATTTAAGTAAGTTTTAGCGTTATATTCTGTGACACTAGGATGATTACCAAATAAATCACCTATTTCGTAATCTATAGATTCATCAAGTAATAATATTTCTCCAGAGTTTCTTAAAGCTCCAATCATTATTGATTTTAAAATGTTTGCTTGAATCTTTTCATTTTCACCTAAAATTAATAAAGAATGATTAAATTTGTTAAGTTCAACATTTATTATCGAATGATCATAATAACTTTCTCCAATAGGAATATAACTTGGTTCATCTTTATCAAATAGACTTTCTTCTTTAGCTTTTTCAAGAGCATAAAGAGGACCATCTTCACCAACAATTGCAATGTTAATAGGATAATCTTTCCATTTATCGCGAACTTTTCTTGCGTAGTCGGCTTCTTTATTTTCATGATAAGCAAGACGAATTTTTTCAACAGTATTACCTTTATCATGACTTACCATAGCAATACCAGGTTTAGTACATTCATTCATGACTCTTATTGCATTTTCTCTATTTAAAATATTTTCTGCATCTTCTATAGCAGCACCAAAGCAAAATCTACCAGGTACAAATTTTCCAACACAATTCATCATTTTCCTAGAAGCATCTTGGCTAGCAAGTACAACATGAATACCAACAGATCTAGCTTCTCTTACAATTTGCTCTAATTCTTTAGAAAGCCTATCTGAGCGAGAGATGTCACTTGCATCTTCAGCAAATAGTTTTTGAACTTCATCAATTACAACAATAATTCTTGGCATGTGTTTACTATTTTTAGCGTTGTAATCAGCTAAATTTTTGCAATCACAACGTTTAAAAATATTGTTACGTCTTGTTTGCTCATTTATTAATGTTTTTAAAATTATTTCAGCTTCTTCTTGTTTACTACTTTCTGCTAAAACTTTAATATGTGGCATTTTAGCACGTGAGCCATAAGTTGCACTAGATACACCATCTTTAAAATCAATTAAATAAAACTCAAGATCATCAGGAGAATATTTCATACTTCCATTGAAAATCATACTATCGATTAAAGAAGATTTACCCATCATTGGCGATCCAATTAATAAATAAGCAATTGGTTTGGCTTCTTCTTTGCCACTAACAGCAAATTCGATATTATAAATTCTGTTTTCGATTTTACCAATAGGAATAGAAATACATTCTTTAATGTCTTTAGAATCAATGCTAATTTTTCCAAAATCTAAATCTTCATAAGTTACAACATTATTTGTTTCTTTTTTAAGTTTAGAAAATGGTTCAAGTAAAGTATCAATATTTTGATTATTAATTGAAAGTAAATCATAACTAATGTCATTGCAATAAATTAAGTCATTAGAAATAATTAAATCATTTTTAGCATATAGCGTAGGATTTAATAATTCTTCACTAGAATAGTTATTTTTTAATAAAGAACTTGTTTTAAAAACAATAAAGTAGATTCCAGTTTTCTTTCCATTTTCAAAAAAGTAATCTAAATCAACACAATTTTCAAATCCATTAGGATAATTATTGATAAAGACTAAAATCAAAGGTTTTACATTATCTAAATGAACTTTATTATATTCAAGAATATTAGAAAAGCCTTCATTATCAAGCAAAGAAGATCTTTCTTCTAAAGTCTTTCTTAAACTTGTAAATGAATCAATCAGTTGACTTTCAAAATTATATACATCAAGTTTTTTAATTTTATTGAAAAATAATTCATCACTAATAGCATAAATTCTATTGATAAAATTATTCATTTCATCATTACTTTTTTTAGATAAATATAAAAACTTTTTATCAAGGTTTGGATAAGAATATAAAAATCTAGTCATTATAGCTTTGATGAAATTAATAGTAATATTAGAACTATCATTTTTTACATCAAATGATAATATTCCATCATTTGTAGGATTCCAAGATAAAATTTCGTTGTCGTTAATAGCAAAAGGAATTTTAAGACTTTGTACATAATTTTTTTCTATATGTATCTTATTAAAGTCAAAAACATTAAGCATTTTTTCTTTTTCTTCTTTTTGCTTTTCAATTTCATCTAATAGTCTTTTTCTTTCACTTTCTAATCTTTTAATTGTATCCTTTAAAGTAGGAATTTTTAAGTCAAGATCAGGCTTTATATAATATGTTTCATAATATTGTTTATGCTTGTTAGAATTAATATATGTATCATATAAAATGTATAAATATTTACACAATTTAATACAATAAGTTTCATTAACACCTTCAGAAGACATATCTTTTAAAGTTTGCATAATATTTTTTTCACATACACTTAATGTTATATCAATATCTTTAAACGAAATTGAAGGGATTATAATATCTTGAGTGCATACTACTCTACCATTTTTAATTTCTAAAATTCCATCTGATAAGAGTACTACTTTTGATAGTATAGATGAAATCTTTTTTAGAAAAAGTTTAATTTTATCTTTAATTTCTTGAATTTTTTTATCAGCAAGGTCACTAATAGAAACTGAAGTTAAATCATCAAGTTCTGCTTTGGCTAAACTAAGTTGCTTATTTATTTCGTTTAAATCATCCACCAAATTAATCTTATTATTCATTGTAAATACTATAAATAAATAACATGTTATTTATTTTACCTTTCTTGAGAACTATTCGCTTTGTTTAACATGAAGGAACAATTAATTTTATTTGAAAATTCAAATAATAACATGCATAAATTTTATGATTGTTCTCAAATAATTCATTAATTTTAGCAATACTTGTTTACTTATAAAATAAAATTCCTCCATTTAAACAACATTTCCTATATATTTTAGCATAGAAAATGTAAAAAAAGAATTCTAATATAATTATTTTTAAATAAAAAATAGCAAATTTTATTATTTTTTGTGTATAAATAGAGCATTATGTAAAAAATAAAAAAAATAATTGAAATGTATTAAAAATAATGATAACATTTTTATATGTATTTATAGTTTGCAAATTAGCAAGTATAAATATTTGATATTTATGAACGGAGGAATACTATGAAGAAAACTTATGAAACTCCAGAAATTGAAATAATGGTATTTCAATCTGAGGACATCCTTTTACTTTCAAATGTTGGAAAAACTGATTACGATAATGATAAGAATGTCGATGATCTATTCTAATGAGAAAAAAAGTAATTGTATGTATTTGTGCTCTATTTCTTATTAGTTGTAATAATAATGATAGTAAACTGACGACTAGTGAATCTACAATGATTTCTTTAAGCGATAGAGATAGTGTAGTACAATCAAATGAAGAACTATCTTCAACTGTTACTGAAACAGAATCTTCTAATGAAGAATCAGGTTGGCTACCTGATATAAGACCATAATTCAAGGGGGAAAATAAAATGAATAAAGCAAAAAAATTAACATCAATTTTAGCTGCTTCTTTCATGTTTGCAACGGCTTTTGCTACTATGACATTAGTAAATAGTAATTCTACTACTGTTTCGTCTCTAGACGGACTAAAGTTAGTATCAGAAGATACAGGAACATTAGTAAAACTTGCAAGCAAGAAAAATGCAAATGTCCAAGCAACACTTGGCAAAGAAAGTGCTTATTATAGTGTAAGGCTTGGTACAGATGCAGGTTTACGTTTTAAATACAATTTTACAAAGGATATGTTATCAGCTGCTTTTTCAACTGATGATGTAGATTTATCTTCTTACACATTTGGAGTATATGTTGCAAAATCTACAGATTTAGTAGGAACTACATTAACTTCTAAAGTTGCAGATAGTACTGTTAAAAAGTTACAAGTTGAGGCAACAAATAAAGTTGTTACAGCAGATGATGTAACATTTGCTGCTGTACTTGTAGGATTTAATAATGAAGCAAAATATAACACAGAATTTACATCTGTGGCTTATGTTTCAAATGGAACTACAACTTTATATTCAGCAGAATCTTCATATAGTTATATGAAAGCTATGAATTATTATCTTGATAAAGGAAATGAAGTTCATAATCAATTAAGTGCAGAACAAGTTAGTGAACTTACAGCATTAAAAGAAAATAATGAAGTAGGTTATAGAATTGTTGAAGAAGATGGTAATTTAAATCTTTATCAATATGGAGTAAAATCTGATGCAAATATTGGAAGTCCAATAAAAACGACTGCTAAACCTGCTGTATCTACTGCTACATATACAGTAGATTTAAAAAATAAAGGTGTTTCAACAGATTCAGGAACATTATATGCATTTACTCAACAAGGAAATGTATATACAAGTTCAAATCAAGGAAAAGGTTCATCTAATGCTGCTATGGTAGTAACTGCTACTTCAGCTGGAACAATTGTTTTTAACTATGATGTTCAAGGCGAAGCAAGATATGACTATTTAACAGTCTATCATAACGAAGCAGTAGCAAAAAACTCTAAAAACGAAGATATATCTAAAATTTCAAATGGTACCACATCAGTTATAGGAAGTGCTGCTATTGAAGTAAAAGAAGGAGATACATTAACTTTCTCTTATAGAAAAGATAATAGTGGAAATAAAGGAAATGATTGTGCAATTATTACTTTAGGCCTTGCTAGTGTATCATCTAGTGTTGTTACTTACGACACAATGGGAGCTGGAGTTTATACACCTTCTATTGCTATTAATGGAGCAGTAGTTGAAAATTTACCTACACCAACTAAAGATGGATATTATTTTGATGGTTGGTATACTTCAACTGACTATGTAGCAGATGATAAAGTTAGTTCATCTACAGTTTTAAGTGGTGATGTAACTTTATATGCTCATTGGTTAGATATGAAAGATGCTTCTCCTTTAATGGGAACTTATTATGGATATGATGTATATGGAACAAGTACTACTTTATCAAAATCTAATAGTTACAACCCAACTTTAACTGTTGATTTTAATGGTAATTATACAGCAACATATTCTTCATATAGTTCTTCTGTTTCAGAAGGAAAGCTTGGAAATTATGATGAAACAACAAAATCATTTGCTGGAAATATTTACTATGATGCAACAAGTGGTCTAATTGTTATGGCACATACAGATAACCCAACTGCTTCTTCATATTATACAGTTTATGTAGTTGGCTCAACAGGAACTGTATCAACATCAAATGTTTATGGTGCAAACTTTGATGATGGAAAATATCATTATGTAAATACAGGAAAAGGTGAAATATTTATTGATGTTTTAGCAAATAAAGTTTACTTTGATGTTAAAGCATATGATATTGAAGATAAGGTAATTTCTGTAACATCATCTTCAGCAATCTCTAATTCAACTCAACTTGTTGTAACTGTAAAACAAGGTGAAACAACATTAAAGACATTTGGTTATGATGTTGTAGATGATGATTATGGTTCTTCTACTACAGGATTTTACACTACAACATTACCAAGTGGTGTATTTAAAGTTGTAGGAACAAACGATACGGTAAAACTTATAGGTACTCAATACTTAGTTTATGATAAATATAGCACTAGTACAAAAATGAAATTTACAAAACAAGGTTCGGATAATGTTTTGAAAACTTCAAGCACAAACTATAGTTATACATTTACATTTAATTATGAAGAAAAGACAGTTGCAGTAACAGAAGATAAATATACTATTACATACAATTGGAACGGTCATGAATATCCAAATACAAGCAATACTACTTCAGTTTGGGATGGAAGTTGGTTATATACTCCAAAGCCATCTGCAGGAGTTTATGTTGAAGAAAATGGAAAATATTATGTATTTAAAGGCTGGTATACTGATGAAGCATTAACAACTGAATTCAAACAAGTAAAACCAACTACTGATATGACTCTATATGCTAAATGGGTTGATGGAGTTAAGGTTACACTTGATGCAAATGGTGGAACATGCACTAAAGAATATTTAGTTATTGCTAGTGGCGAATGTCCTGAATTACCAGATGCAACTCATACTGAAAAGATCTTTATTGGTTGGTATAATGGAAACGATGAAGTTACAAATGAAACAGTTATTTCTTCTGATATTAAATTAGTTGCTAAATGGAAAGATGCTCCATTCTATGTAGGAAAATATACTGGATATAATGTTGACCATAGCAATTTTGGCTCTGAAAGTGGAAAACCATTAAGCTACAACTTTGTGATGACTCCAGATGGAAAAGTTACAGGTAAGACAACTACTACTTGGGAAGAAACAAGTTATGATTCAGAAACAGGTATGATTGTATTTAAAAATAATGCTCATGTTTATGTATTAAATTCTTCTACAGGTATTGTTGTAACTGCAGCTCATTATAGTTTCAATTCAACACTTGCTTGGGATGATTATGCAATTTATGCAAAATATACAAGTGATGATGTTAAACCTTCATTCAAGGTTGTTTATTGGAATAATGGTTATGATAAATTAATTGAAGTTACTCTTGGTGATAAAGTTACTTATGTATTCTCAGATGGTACTAATAAGAAGATGTATATTGATGTTACAATGTCTGATTTTAGTGGTAATGTTATTGCTTTTGCCGATGTTTATAAAAATAATGCTTTAACAGCAGAATTAGTATTAAAAGCTGATAATGTAGAAGTTGGAAAATTTAAAGCAATTAATGATACAAGATATGGATATGCTTCTAATGATGGACATTCTGGAACATTTACAGGTTCATTAAACGGAGTTAATTCAACAGTAGTTATCGATGGATATGGAACAGCTACAGTAAATGGTGTAGCTGGAACATACACTTATGCAAATGGTACATACACAGTTGTTTGCGATGGCATTACATATGAATTTACAGTTGCTGATTCTTCTTTAAGCCAAGTTCTTGATGGAAGTGAAGGAACATATACAGGTTCACTTGGAGATTTAGTTTTAACAGGTTATGGAAAAGCTACTTTAGGTGGAACTGAAGTTACTTATACAGTTAGTGGAACTTTAGTTACAATTACTCTTGGTGAAAAGGTAACTTATGTTTCTATTGATAAAACTGCTAATACATATGAAGTAGTTACATTATCAAAATTCTCTTCTTGCTTATTTACAGGAAAAGGAGCTTGCAACGATTATCAAGGTACAATGAAAATTCAATTTGATGAAGGTGCTGCTATTACTGGTATTATTGGATTTAACTATTCTATAAGTGCTTCTGATTACAACACTGGAATTTTCAAAGGTGAATATAATGATGAAACTAAAACATTAACACTAACAATTACATCATCTCCAGCAGGAAGTGATTTAGTTGGAAAAGTATATGTGTTTAGTGTTGCTGATGGAAAATTAACATTTGTATCAACTACAGCTTCAAGAAACATCTTTGAAGTAAATTCAAATTACACATTAACTTGTGAAGGTTTCAAAGCTTAATTAATAAATAATAATAGAAAGGTATGGTTTGATATGATACTTCCAAAGTGGACAAATAAAATAATTAAAGAGATAAGAACAATCCCCTAGGGGATTCGGCCTCCAA